>NZ_SOGZ01000034.1:0-143256 GCF_004403145.1 Cryobacterium sp. TMT1-62
GACCGGACTAATATCCGGGTTGCCGGGGTGGCAGAAGAGGTAAATATGTCTGACGTCCTTCTTGACCGCCCCGAACTTGCGGGGCTCGGTGTCTACGAGTTCGGGTGGTCCGACTCCGATGCTGCTGGTGCCTCCGCCCGCCGCGGGATTTCGCCGGAGGTGGTGACCGATATCTCCAATCTCAAGGGCGAGCCTGAGTGGATGCTGCAGCGTCGCCTCAAGGCCCTCGAGTTGTTTGAGCGCAAGCCGATGCCGACTTGGGGTGCTGACCTGTCGGGCATCGATTTCGACAACATCAAGTACTTCGTGCGTTCCACGGAGAAGCAGGCCCAGACTTGGGACGACCTGCCCGAGGACATCAAGAGCACCTATGAGAAGCTCGGCATTCCCGAGGCCGAGCGTCAGCGTCTTGTCTCCGGCGTCGCGGCCCAGTATGAGTCCGAGGTGGTCTATCACCAGATCAACGAAGAATTGGCTGCGCAGGGTGTCATCTTCATGGATACCGACACGGCGTTGAGGGAGCATCCGGAGTTCTTCGAGGAGTATTTCGGCACGATCATTCCCTCCGGCGACAACAAGTTCGCGGCGCTGAACACCTCGGTGTGGTCGGGCGGCTCTTTCGTTTATGTGCCGCCGGGTGTGCACGTGGAGATCCCGCTGCAGGCCTACTTCCGCATTAATACGGAGAATATGGGGCAGTTTGAGCGCACCCTGATCATCGCCGACGAGGGCAGCTACGTGCACTACATCGAGGGGTGCACGGCCCCGATCTACTCGTCCGATTCTCTGCACTCTGCGGTGGTCGAGATTGTTGTGAAGAAGAATGCCCGCGTTCGCTACACGACTATCCAGAACTGGTCCACGAACGTCTACAACCTGGTCACGAAGCGTGCGACGGCTGCGGAGGGTGCCACGATGGAGTGGATCGACGGCAATATCGGTTCCAAGGTCACGATGAAGTACCCGTCGATTTATCTGATGGGTGAGCACGCTAAGGGGGAGACCCTGTCGGTGGCGTTCGCGGGTCCCGGTCAGCATCAGGATGCGGGCGCGAAGATGATCCACATGGCGCCGTATACGCAGTCTTCGATCGTGTCGAAGTCCATTGCCCGGGGTGGTGGCCGGTCTGGTTACCGCGGTGAGGTGCGGGTGGATGCCACGGCGCACCACTCCGCGAACACGGTGCGCTGTGACGCGTTGCTGGTGGACACGAAATCGCGTTCGGACACGTATCCATCGATCGATATCCGGGTCGATGATGTGCAGTTGGGCCATGAGGCCACGGTGTCGCGGGTCAGCGAGGAGCAGCTGTTCTACTTGATGAGCCGGGGGATGCCCGAAGATGAGGCGATGGCCATGATCGTGCGCGGCTTCATCGAGCCGATTGCCCGGGAGCTGCCGATGGAGTACGCCCTTGAACTCAACAAGCTCATTGAAATGGGCATGGAAGGATCCGTCGGCTAAATGTCCGCCGTCTCTGCACAACTCAATTCCCCACCAACCACCCCGGCATCCACAACGGGTGCCATGCCTACTGCGGAGCAGCACGGCATCAAGGAGCACTCGGACGGCCGTTTCGGTTATGTGCCGGTGCAGACCCGGTCGGACCGGTTCGCGAGCGTGAACGTGGCCGACTTCGGTCCCGTCACGGGTCGTGAAGCGGTCTGGAAGCTATCGCCGGTGAAGAAGTTCACCGACCTGACCGCGGGTGTGCTCGACGGGTCGGAGTACCCGGTCGAGTCTTCACGCGTCGCCGGGGTCAGCGTTGCCTGGGTCGATCGCACCGACCCGCGGATCGGTTCGGCCGGGGCACCCGAGGAACGCGCGTCGGCGAACGCGTGGTCGAGTTTCGAGAAGGCTCTCGCGATCACGATCAGCGGCGAGGAGGCCAAGGAGGTCACGGTCACCCGTGCCGGCCTGGGTTCCGGCGCGCGCGGCGCGCACACCATCATCGAGGCCAAGCCGTTCAGCCAAGCCATCCTGATCCTGGAGAACACGGGTGCGGCCCGGCTGAGCGAGAACGTCGAGATCATCCTGGGCGAGTCCGCGAACCTGACCGTGGTCAGTCTGCAGGAATGGGGCGACACGGCCGTGCACCTGACGAACCACTTCGCCACCATCGGCCGCGACGCACGGTTGAAGCACATCGTGGTGAGCCTGGGCGGCAGCATCGTGCGGGTGAACCCGTCGGTGCGTCTAGCCGGGATCGGTTCGGACACGGAGCTGCTCGGCCTGTACTTCGCCGACGCCGGCCAGCACCTCGAGCAGCAGGTATTCGTGNCGACGCCGGCCAGCACCTCGAGCAGCAGGTATTCGTGAACCACGTCGCGCCGAACAGTCGCAGCCGCGTCACCTACAAGGGTGCGTTGCAGGGTCAAGGTGCCCGCACCGTGTGGATCGGCGACGTCCTGATCGGGCGGGATGCGGCCGGGACCGACAGCTACGAACAGAACCGTAACCTCGTGCTCACCGAAGGCACCCGGGCGGACTCGATCCCGAACCTCGAGATCGAGACCGGCGACATCAAGGGGGCCGGGCACGCGAGCGCGACCGGCCGCTTCGACGACGAGCAGCTGTTCTACCTGCAGTCCCGCGGCATCAGCGAAGACGAGGCCCGGCGCCTCGTCGTACGCGGCTTCCTCAGCGAGATCGTGCAACAAATCGGCTCCCCCCTGCTCGAAGAACGCCTCCAGGCGGCCATCGAAGCAGAACTCACCATGAGCGACCCGAGCTAAGCATCCGCCGCCGGATATCCGGCTCCCCAGGTCGACCAATCGGCCACTCCCCCATTCACCTGCGCAGTCACCGGCGTACGCCGGAGAACGAAAGAGAATTCCATGTCAGTTCTACAGATCATCGACCTGCACGTCAGCGTCTGGACCGACCAGGGCACCAAGCAGATCCTGCACGGGGTGAACCTGACCATCAACGAGGGCGAGATCCACGCCATCATGGGCCCGAACGGCTCCGGCAAGTCCACCCTCGCCTATACGATCGCCGGTCACCCGAAATACACCGTCGACAGTGGCTCGATCCNGCAACAAAGGACAACTGACATGGCATTCACCAAGATCTGTGGCTTCGACGAACTCGGCGTCAACGAGGCAGTCAAAGTCGAAATCGATGGCGTCCCCATCGTTGTCGTCCGCGACGCCGCCGGAGACGTCTTCGCCATCGGCGACACCTGTACCCACGGCGACATCTCCCTGTCCGAAGGTTTCGTCGAGGGCGACACCGTCGAATGCTGGGCCCACGGCTCCAAGTTCTCCCTGAAGACCGGCAAGCCGCTCAACCTCCCGGCCTACGAGCCGGTCCCGGTCTACCAGGTCGACCTGGTCGACGGCGTGGTCTACATCGACCCAGCCGTCACCGTAGCCGTCTGACGCGGGCCCAGTCCCGCACCGGCCGATCGGCCACCCAACTTGTCGGCGTACGCGCCGGAGAACGAAAGAGAATTTCATGTCAGTTCTACAGATCATCGACCTGCACGTCAGCGTCTGGACCGACCAGGGCACCAAGCAGATCCTGCACGGGGTGAACCTGACCATCAACGAGGGTGAGATCCACGCCATCATGGGCCCGAACGGCTCCGGCAAGTCCACCCTCGCCTATACGATCGCCGGTCACCCGAAATACACCGTCGACAGTGGCTCGATCCTGCTCGACGGCGAAGAGGTCACCACAATGACCGTGGACCAGCGCGCCCGCGCGGGCCTGTTCCTGGCCATGCAGTACCCGGTGGAGATTCCCGGCGTCACGGTGACGAACTTCCTCCGCACCGCGAAGACCGCGATCGACGGCAGCGCGCCGCCCATCCGCAGCTGGATCAAGGATGTGCGCGAGTCGATGAAGCAGCTCCGCATGGACAAGTCCTTCGCCGAACGCAACGTGAACGAGGGCTTCTCCGGCGGTGAGAAGAAGCGCAACGAGATCCTGCAGCTCGAACTGCTGAAGCCCCGCTTCGCGGTGCTCGACGAGACCGACTCCGGCCTCGACGTCGACGCGCTCAAGATCGTGTCGGAGGGTGTGAACCGGGCCAAGGAGCACACCGGCCTGGGTCTGCTGCTGATCACGCACTACACCCGCATCCTGCGCTACATCAAGCCGGACTTCGTGCACGTCTTCGTCGACGGCCGCATCGCCGAACAGGGCGGCCCCGAACTCGCCGACCGCCTCGAAGACGAGGGCTACGATCGCTTCCAGAGCGCCGACGTCGCCCGATGAGCCTCGGGACAACCGCACTGCAGTCGGCGGAATCGATCCTGGGCGCGGCGCGGTTCGATGCCGTCCAGGAGGCCCTCAAGGATGTGATCGACCCGGAACTCGGCATCAACATCGTCGACCTCGGCCTGATCTACGATCTGGGCTGGGACGATGAAAACGATGCCCTGATCATTCACATGACCCTGACCTCGGCCGGCTGCCCGTTGACCGAGGTGCTCGAGCAGGAGATCGGCGTCAACCTGGACGGCATCGTCGACCAGTTCCGCATCAACTGGGTCTGGATGCCGCCGTGGGGCATCGACAAGATCACCGACGACGGCCGGGAGATGATGAGCGCTCTTGGATTCAACATCTAGCCAGCCCGTTGCCCCGATTCGGCTGAGTCTGACCGGGGCGTGCCGATGACCTATGTGATCGCCCTGCCCTGCGTCGACGTGAAGGACCGTGCCTGCGTCGACGAGTGCCCGGTCGACTGCATCTACGAGGGTGAGCGCTCGCTCTACATCCACCCCGACGAATGCATCGACTGCGGCGCCTGCGAGCCGGTCTGCCCGGTCGAGGCCATCTACTACGAGGACGACGTGCCCGAGAAGTGGGCCGAGTACTACAAGGCCAATGTCGAGTTCTTCGACGACATCGGCTCGCCCGGCGGGGCGGCGAAATCCGGCGTGTTCCAGAAGGACCACCCGATCATCGCCGCCCTGCCCCCGCAGGTGCGGCCCTGATCCTGCCGCGATCCTGAGCGCACCGCCGTGCCGGCTACGAGCGGATGCGGCGGTGCACCGACTGCGGCTTGAGGTAGACGTGCAGACCCTCCAGGCCGAATTCGACGCCGAGACCTGAGCCATGCCGCCCCGCGAACGGGGCGGCATGGCTTGCGGCGAAGAATTTTATCCCGATCGAGCCCGTGTCCACCCGCGAAGCCACCGCGAGGGCGGCATCCTCGTCTGCGGAGAAGACCGTTCCTCCGAGGCCGAAATCAGTGTTGTTGGCGATCCCGATGGCCTCCTCGAGGCGGTCGTAGCGCAAAATCGACAGCACCGGCCCGAAGACTTCCTCCCGGGCGATCCGCATGCCGGGCGTCACGTCGGCGAACACGGTCGGCGTGACGGAGAAGCCCCGGTCGAACCCGCTGGGCACGTCGCCGCCGGTCGTGGCGCGGGCACCCTCCGCCAGGCCCGACCGGATGTAACCAAGCACCGTGTCCCCCTGCGCGGCGGTCGCGCTCGGCCCGAGCACGGTTGCCGGATCCATCGGGTCTCAGATCGCGACGGGGTCGATCACCGGGGTGGTTTGCGGGCGCGGGCGGCGGGCTGCAGCGCCGAGGGGGGAGTTGCGCGATTCCGGCCTGGCTGCGCTCGGCCGTGCCGAGCAGGATCGGAAGGTTGCGTTCGAGCTGGTGGGCGCGGCTGGTCGGCAGCACGATGCCGAGCCCGCCGACGACGCGGCCGTCAGCCTGGAAGTCCGGAACCGCCAGGGAGCCGAAGCCGAGGCGAACCTCCTCCGAGGCGAGCGCGAACCCCTGCACGCGGATCTTCTCGATCTCCCGGCGGAGCTGCTCGTGGTCGGTCTTCGTGAAGGCGGTGCGGGCGATCAGCGTGCCGCCGAGCACGGCGTCCTGCACCCAGTCCTCCTCGAATGCCAGGATGGCGCGCCCCATGGCGGTGGCGTGCATGGGCAGCCGGCAGCCGACCCGGGGGGCCTGCTGCACGCGCCGGGTGCCGTAGACGCGGTCGATGTAGAGCACGTCGGCCCCGTCGCGGATGGCCAGATGCGCGGTCTCCTGGGTGAGGCCGGAGAGGTCCTGCAGGTAGGGGGCGGGCCACGTCGCGCAGCTGCCGCCCCGCGTGCTGGCCGAGTTCCCAGAGGCGCAGGCCGATCTGGTTGCGGCCGCGGGCATCCCGCTGCACGGCGCCCCACTCTTCGAGCTCGCCGAGCAGGCGGCGCACGGTGCTCTGTGGCAGCCCGCTCTCGGCGCAGATCTCGGAGAGCGACCGCGGTGCGGCGGGGTGCGGCACCCCCGTTCTGTTACCCCCTGAAGTCCCCCCACGTGCGACAGATTGCGTTTCGGATAACGTGGAGGGTGTGACCCACACCGCCCGCGACCTCGGAATCTCCGCCACCCCAGCCGCCCGGCCCGGGCTGCACGCCTGGCGGAACGCCGTGTTCGCACTCTTCTTCATTGCCGGACTCGCACTGGCCACCTGGATGTCCCGCATCCCGGCCGTGCGAGACGGCCTCGAGCTCTCGACCGCGCAGGTGGGCATTGTCATCTTCGGCCTCTCGGCCGGGTCGGTGATCGGCCTGGTGGCGGCGGTCGGGCTGCTCGCCCGCCTCGGCGCCCGGCGCGCCGTGGTGCTCGGCGTCGCGATCTCCTCGGTCGGGCTCATCACGGCCGGGGTCGGCACGAGCCTGCTGGGGTCCACCGAGCTGGTCTTCGCCGGGCTGGCCCTGGTCGGTTTCGGGATGGGCTCGGTCGACGTCATGATGAACGTCGAGGGGGCGGCGGTTGAGCGGGCGATCGGCAAGACGCTGATGCCGCTGATGCACGCCTGCTTCAGCCTCGGCACCGTGGTCGGCGCACTGGCGGGCGCGGGGGCATCCTTCGTTTCGTTGCCGGTGTTCTGGCACCTGGCCGGGGTTGCGCTTCTCGTGCTCGCCACGGCCGTCGCCGGGGTGCGGTATATCCCGGTGCGAGCGGAGCTCGGCGACGAGCCGGCGACGGCGTCGGCGTCGGGCGCGGAGCCGGGCGTCGCGCCGGGAACGGCGGAGGCCGGGCCGCGCCCTGNGATCGCCGAACAGGGTGGCCCCGAACTCGCCGACCGCCTCGAAGACGAGGGCTACGATCGCTTTCTCACCGAATCGAACGTAGGTTAGGCGCATGGTTTCCACGCTGCCCCCGGCGCGCTTCGATGAAATCGAAGAGGCGCTCAAAGACGTCATGGACCCGGAACTCGGTATCAACGTGGTCGACCTCGGGCTCATCTACGACCTGGGCTGGGACGATGAGAACGATGCCCTGATCATCCACATGACCCTGACCTCGGCCGGCTGCCCGCTGACCGATGTCCTCGAGGAGCAGACCGCCGAGGCGTTGGACGGCGTCGTCGACCAGTTCCGCATCAACTGGGTCTGGATGCCGCCGTGGGGTCCCGAGAAGATTACGGACGACGGCCGCGACATGATGCGGGCCCTCGGCTTTTCTATCTGAACTTCCCCTAACACACGCGAAAACCCCGACTTCCTCCGGAAATCGGGGTTTTCGTGTGCGTTAGATGGACTGCCGATAGCCGAAGAACTCATGGTCGTTGTGGTAACCACCAAACCCCGCACCGATCTCAGAGAAGTCCTCAACGAACTCGATTCCCTTGATCCACTTCACCATCTTGAAACCCAGCTGCGTTTCGTTGCGCAACCGAAGCGGTGCTCCGTGCCCGAAAGATAGGGTCTGCCCGTTGAGGTCATAGGCGAGCATGGTCAGTTTGTAGCTCATCTGCTCGATGGGTTGGGCGTCGTAGTACGTGCCACCGTCCGGACCCGCCGCGAAGGAATAGAAAATGACCCATTTCGCCTCGGGTTTCGGCTGCACCAGATCCAGGATCGTCTGCATTGAGATTCCGCCCCACTTCGCGACCCCTGACCACCCCTGAATACAGAAGTGCTGGGTGATCTGATCGTGATAGGGGAGACCCTGCAACTGTGCGAGGTTCAAATCGACGGGGTTCTCGACGAGCCCGTTGACCCGCAGTGTGTAGTCCGCGAAGTTGCCCGCTCGAAGCGCCTGGTATTCCTCGGAGTCCGGGTATTTGCCGTTATGCCAGAAGTACGGTGAAATGTCCTTCTCCGTGTACTGGCCGGGGTTCGCGTCGATGTGTTCAAATAGGCGCTGCGCGCGACCGATCAGCGCGAAACCGACCTTCTGCACCACACGAGGATGCCGATAGGTGAAAGGCGTGGCTGCGAGCCATCCTCCGATGACGACGACCATCGAAGCCGCGAAGATCCCGATGCCGACCCACGATTCACTGTCCTGAGACGCATACATGTGGTTGAGGTTGCGCAGGGCCCCTGTGGTCATCACCAGGGTGACGTGCACAACGATGAACATGACGAACCAGCAGAGCACGAAGAAGTGCAGCGAACGGGCCACCTGGATGCTGAACACCGAGCTGATTTTGCGGAAGCGGGTCGACAGTGCGGGGGACATGCCGAGGCCGGTGACCAGGGCGAGAGGCGCCGCAATGAAAATGGTGATGAAGTAGGCGATCAGCTGCAGACTGTTGTAGTTGGTCCACCCGCTCTCGGCCGGCCAGTTCAAAGACAGGTACTGAAGGGCGGCCGACGCGGCGTTGGGGACGACGTCCCAGCTCAGCGGGACCACGCGCATCCACTGCCCCGTCGCAAAGATAAGAACGCAGAAGATGATTCCGTTGAGCAGCCAGACCGTATCGACGCCGAGGTGCCACCACCGTGCGAGACCGATGGAGTGACGGCGCCCCGGCAGCCCGACACCATCGGGCAAGGTGATTGAGTCCTCCTTCGCCGTGTAGAGCGGATCGCTCGGCACCGGCTTCTGCATGCGAAACCAGTCCTTACCCGGTGTCGAGTGCCGGGTCCAGTACAGCCGCGGATGGTCCGCCATGATGCTGACACCGGACCGGATGATGAAGATCATCATGAAGAGGTTCAGGAAGTGTTGCCAACCGACCCACGCCGGGAACCCGACCGGGGCGTTGTCGGGCAGTGCAGTCGCTCCCGGATACTGGCTCATGAAGTCCTGCACCGCGGGCATCTCCCGCAGCCCCTTGGCAATGGCGATCCCCACGATCAGCAGGACCAGTCCAATGGGTATCAACCACAGCAGATTGAACCACTTGTCCGTGCCGATCCGCACCCGCGGGGCAACGCCGTACTGGGCAGGGACCCGGCCGGCCCAGTGGTCATCCACCACGTGGTACCGCTTCGTGTCCAGTTCCTCCCGAAAACTTCTCCGCGTCCCCCCTGCTCCAATGTCTGTTGCAGGAATATTTCGATCAATCGAGTTTGTATCCATACCGTCCCCATTTGAGAAGCAGGACGCCTCCCCAACCGTGTCGGGAGTGCGATCTACAGCACCGATATGCCCATCTCCTGCTTGCTGCCTGCAAGTATCCTCCTATTAAACGGAATATATTCCGCATTAATCCGGTTAAGCCCCCGAAAGAGTCGATCCGTGCCCTCGGCTTCTTCATTTGATCCACTCCTGATCCACTCCTGATCCACTCCTGATCCAGTCACGTCGAAGGGGCACCGGCCATCTGGCCGGCGCCCCTTCGACGTGTCCTGGGCGGTGATCCGATCCTGGTCACTCGTCCGATGTATTCTCCTCCGTGCCCATTTCCCGAGCGCCCGTCTCAGCGGACGACGCCAACGCAGACGGCTCCCAATTCTCCAAATCGATCAGGGACGGGTGCGGCCAGACGTCGGTCTCACCCTCCTCGAACATGTCGCCCGCAGGGCTGATGGTTTCCTGTTCCTCATCTGAGCCGGACGGCGGAGACCCGTCCGGGTTCGGTTGGGGGTGGTGCGGCTGATTCGTGGTCCATCGTCGACCTCCTCACATTCGTGCAGCGACCGCTGCGGCTGCAGCTGCAGCCGACGGTAGGCCTCCGCCCTGTTCGCCGCGAGACGAGTGGGTGACTGCTTCACGGCGCACGTCGCGGAAGCCGGCGGATGGCCTATCGTGCGCCAGCTTCCACACGGTGCGCCGCGGGACGCGACAGGCCTGACCACCGGTCGGCATCGGATGCGGCTACGCCTTCGTGACGATGACGGACGCGGGAGTGGGGTTCGCGAACAGGTCGAGAACCGGGCAGTGCGCGTTGACGGTTGCCCGCAGCTCCTGGTAGCGCTCATCGGATTCGGGACCGGTGATGGTGATGTGGAGGCGGATCGCTGAGAAGCCGGCCCGCACGTCCTCGCTTATGCCGAACGGTCTCCGCACGTCGAGGTCGCCCTCCGCGGCAATCTCGATCTCGTCGACCTGGATGCCCAGCCCCTGGGCGTTGAGGCGGTAGACGACCACCTGGCATGAGAGCAGGGCGCCGAGCGCAATCTCGACCGGGCTGGCTGCCACAGCGTCTCCGGCCAGGGTTCCGGGCTCGTCAGCGGGGAAGACATGCTTGCCGGCCGTGATGCGGGTGGCGACCGAGCCCTCGCCGGCCGCCGCGACCCGGTAGGTCAGTTTCTATTTCGACGCGTCAGCGCTGATGCGCTCTCTCCAAGCGGTTCCGGCGGCGCTGAGGCGGCCAGCACGATCTTCGGCACGGGGGGAGAGTGCGGCGGGCGTCTGCACGAGTGTCATGCCTAACCATAGGAGGCCAGTCTGGCCCGGGCACCCCGCCCGGTCACACAACGTTATGGCCGAGCGCTTCCGCATGGTTCCCGGGCCGAAATGCACCCCGCTTGAACTTTATTCCAGTGTGTAGAATGAGATTCTAAGAAGAAGGGTGAAGTCCTGATGAGCATCAAATCCCGTCGGGAGGCTCAGTCGCGCGAGACCCGCACCTTGATCGTGCGGGCCGCGCTCCAGCTGATGCTTGAGCGAGGGTACATTTCCACCACTCTCGGCTCGATCGCCGCCGAGGCAGGCGTCGCGGTGCAGACCATCTACAACTCGGTCGGTGGCAAAGCCGCCGTTCTCTCCGCCGTGCTCGACCGCGCGGCCGCACGTGCACACGAACCGGAAGCCGGCCCCCCACCGCTGCGCAGTCAGATCGCCGAAGCGCGCACGGCCGCCGAGATCGTCCGAATCCTGACCGGCTGGATCGCCGACCTGAACGCCCAGACGTCCGGGGTGCACCGCGTGATCGCCCAGGCGGCCGGAGTCGATGCAGACATCGCGGAGCTGGAGATGCGGCGTTCAGCCCAGCGACTTCTCCAGTACGGCGAGGTCGCGACCGCGCTGCGCTCACGGCACAGCCTGCGCGGGGGAGTGAGCGACCACGAGGCGGCGGCAACGGTGTGGGCGCTCGGGCATCCACAGGCCTACCGGTCTCTGGTCCTCGACCTCGGCTGGTCGGATGCCGCTTACCGGGACTGGCTGGCGAAGGCGCTCCAGGGGGCACTTTCGCTTCCCGGCGCACACCGAGGCGCAACCGATCAAATATAGTGGATAGTTGGCCCGCTTCGGCCAGAAAATTCTACGACTCCCCTGAACGGACTCTTGCTGTGCTGAGTGTGCAAAATCTCGAAATCCGAGTTGGGGCGCGCGTGCTCATGGAAGACGTCAGTTTCCGCGTTTCCGCCGGTGACAAGATCGGCCTGGTCGGTCGCAACGGGGCTGGTAAGACGACACTGACGAAGACTCTGGCGGGTGAGACAGTTCCGACCAACGGCTCGATCGACCGCACCGGTGAGATCGGCTATCTGCCCCAGGACCCCCGCTCGGGCGACCCGGACATGCTCGCTCGGACCCGAATCCTGGATGCCCGTGGCCTCGGCACGATCTCCCTGGGTCTTGCCCAGGCCGGTACCGACATGGGCAGCGACGACCCCAAGACCAGCGCCAAGGCCATGCGCACCTACGGCAACCTCACGGATGAGTTCAACGCGCTCGGCGGCTACGCGGCCGAGGCGGAAGCCGCGTCGATCGCCAGCAACCTGAACCTTCCCGACCGCATCCTCGACCAGCAGCTGCGAACCCTGTCCGGCGGACAGCGCCGCCGCATCGAACTCGCCCGTATCCTGTTCTCGGCCGCGGAAACGATGATCCTCGACGAGCCCACCAACCACCTCGACGCCGACTCCGTGGTCTGGCTGCGGGAGTTCGTCAAGAACTATCGCGGCGGATGCATCATCATCAGCCACGACATCGAGCTGGTCGGCGACACGGTGAACCGGGTGTTCTACCTCGACGCCAACCGCATGGTCATCGACATCTACAACATGAACTGGAGGAACTACCAGCGGCAGCGCGTGGCCGACGCGGACCGTCGTAAGAAAGAACGCGCCAACGCCGAGAAGAAGGCGTCGACCCTCCAGCTGCAGGCCGCGAAGTTCGGCGCCAAGGCGAGCAAGGCTGCCGCCGCCCACCAGATGGTGGCGCGCGCCGAGAAGCTCCTGTCCGGACTGGACGCCGTGCGGGCAGTCGACCGCGTCGCCAAACTGCGCTTCCCCGAGCCCGCCCCGTGTGGGCGCACCCCGCTGATGGCCACCGACCTCTCTAAGAGCTACGGCTCGCTGGAGATCTTCGCGGCCGTGGATCTGGCCATCGACCGCGGCTCGAAAGTGGTCATCCTCGGCCTCAATGGTGCGGGCAAGACCACACTGCTGCGCATGCTCGCGGGCGTGGATAAGCCGGACACCGGAGAGATCGTGCCCGGCCACGGCCTGCGGATCGGCTACTACGCGCAAGAGCACGAGACGATCGACGTCAAGCGCAGCGTGCTAGAGAATATGGTGTCCTCCTCGCCCAACATCACTGAGATGGAGGCCCGCCGGGTTCTGGGCTCGTTCCTCTTCACCGGCGACGACTCGCACAAGCCGGCCGGGGTTCTGTCCGGTGGCGAGAAGACCCGGCTGGCCCTGGCCATGATCGTGGTGTCGGGCGCCAATGTTCTGCTGCTCGATGAACCGACTAACAACCTCGACCCGGCCAGCCGCGAGGAAATCCTTGACGCCCTGGCGCACTATGCCGGGGCTGTCGTCCTCGTGAGCCACGACGAGGGCGCTGTCGAGGCGCTGAATCCCGAGCGCGTGTTGATCATGCCCGATGGCACTGAGGATCACTGGAACAAGGACTACCTTGATCTGATCATGCTCGCCTGATCACCCTTCCTGCGCACAGCACACTTCCCGGGCCTACTGGCCCGGACATTCGTGTCTCCGTGCCCCTCTGACCTGCCAATCATCTGCCGTCGATGAGCTCGTCCTCGATCTCCGAGTCGCTGCGCGGTTTGGCAGCCTGACGGCGGGCACGCTCGGCGGCGCGAACGCGCTCGTCCGGGTCGTCGAAGTTCACGGCTCGGTACTCTTGCCGGATAGCCCAACCCAGACCGACGAAGCCCATCAGGGCGAACACGAACCATTGGAATGCGTAGGACAGGTGAGGCCCCTCGTCTTTAACCGGGCGGGTGACCGCCACGGGACGTTCGTCCGGCGTCGGTTCCTCGGAAGCCATCAGCCCGTACGCGCCGGTGTACGTCGGAAGGTCCAGCCGGGTGGACACCTCGTCGAGGTTGATCGTCGCGATCTGGTCGCCCGTGGCCGATCTCCCGGCCAACGAAGGCTCACCGGCCTTGAGCCGGGCGGTGACGGTGACAACCCCCGAGGGGGCGGTTGGCACGGATGCCGGGGCGTCGGGGGTCTGCCCGGTCGGCAACCAGCCCCGGTTCACGATGAAGACCGAGCCGTCGGCGAGTAGCAGGGGAGTGAGAACCTCGAAACCCGGGTTGATATTGAGCGGGCGGTTACGCACGATCAGCTCGTCGTCCGTCAAATACGTGCCGGTCATGACAACGGGCAGCCACTTCTGAGACGCGGAGAACGCGTCCAGACCAGGCAGAGCCTCGGCCAAGGGAACCGGGTCCGCCGCATAGTTGGTCTCCACTTTGTTCATTTCGGAGAGTGCGTCGGAGCGGCGCGCGAGCTGCCAGAGACCGAGCCCGGAGCAGACGGCCGCAAAGAGGATGGTCAGCGCAAGGTATCCGGCCCAGCGCCGGGTGAACGCAAATTTCCAGCCGATCACGCCGGCCCGGCTTCCGGCTCTACAGCCTCAAGGGAGACCGGAAGAGGCGAGACGGCTAATGGGAAGTCTCGGCTGGCCAGGAAATCGCGGAGGTAATCGACGTGAAGGTCGCAGGCCAGCCAGGTCTTCACGCGGTCTTGAGCGTGAATACGGGGATTGCGCCAGTCCAACCGCCAGTCGGCGTTCTCACGACAGCCGGCGCGCGAGCAGTTCGTCGTTTCGAGATCGGCGCCGAGGCCGATCACGTTCCGCTCTCGTCATTGTCCGGTCCACGAGGCGGCGCCCGGAACACCTGCACGGCTCCCGGTCGGACGACCGTGGACGCCACGGCGCCGCCCTGAACGTTCGCAAAGACGACCGCGAAGTAGGGAAGGGCGATCGCGCCGATGGCGCAGACGAGCAGCCACCAGCCCTGGACGAAGAGCATCAGCACGATGCAGACCATCCGGATGCCCATGGCGATCGAGTATTTGATCATCCGGGCACGACGCAGCTCCTCGGGTGAGGGGGGGAGCGAGGTGATCGACTGCTGCTTCATGGATGCCATCGATTCGGTCAGTCGGGGGAGTTTTCCCTGTGAATTCTACGTCTCGTCGAACTCAAACGTAGACGCCCTAAACTGGAAAACACGTGCGTACGGCTGTTCGTTCGCTGAGAAAAAGAGATTGGACCCAGCATGACGACTGGCAGAACTGTCCTTGTCACCGGGGGAAACCGCGGCATCGGATTCTCTATCGCGGAGGAGTTCATCAGGCAGGGACACCGCGTCGCGGTCACCGCCCGTTCCGGGGACGGCCCCAGCGGCAGCCTGACGGTGCGCGCGGATGTGACGGACGCCGCATCCATCGACGCCGCGTTCACCGAGATCGAGGCGGCGCTCGGCCCCGTCGAGGTGGTTGTCGCCAACGCGGGCATCACCAGGGACATGCTGCTGATGCGCATGAGCGAAGACGACTTCACCTCGGTCATCGACACCAACCTCAGCGGCGCCTTCCGAGTCGTGAAGCGTGCGTCCAAGGGGATGCTCAAGGCCCGGTTCGGCCGCATCGTGCTGATTTCCAGCGTGGTCGGCCTGTACGGCTCCGCGGGACAGGTCAACTACTCCGCCTCGAAGAGCGGTCTGATCGGCCTCGCCCGTTCGGTGACCCGTGAGCTGGGCGGGAGGGGCATCACGGCCAACGTCGTCGCACCGGGTTTCATCGAAACCGATATGACCGCAAAACTCTCCGAGTCGCAGCAGGCCGACTACAAGCGCAGCATCCCGGCGGGACGATTCGCGACTCCAGTCGAGGTGGCTCGGGTTGTCACCTGGCTTGCCGGGGACGACGCCGGGTACATCTCCGGCGCGGTCATCCCCGTCGACGGCGGACTGGGGATGGGGCACTAACCGCGCAGACCGAGTATCGGCAGGACCTGGCTCAGGTCGCGGGTATCCAGGGCCAGGTCCGCCTGCGCCCTCACGATCGGTTGCGCGTTGAAAGCGATGCCCAGACCGGCTGCCCGCATCATCGTGAGGTCGTTTGCTCCGTCGCCGAC
This sequence comes from Cryobacterium sp. TMT1-62, assembly GCF_004403145.1. Taxonomy (NCBI): domain Bacteria; kingdom Bacillati; phylum Actinomycetota; class Actinomycetes; order Micrococcales; family Microbacteriaceae; genus Cryobacterium; species Cryobacterium sp. TMT1-62. The sequence continues at coordinate 15,488 of NZ_SOGZ01000034.1, forward strand.
GGCGACGGTCTGGGGCAGGGCTACGCCCTCGAGGGCGGCCCACTCCCGCAGGGCCGCGGCCTTGGCGGCGGCGTCGATGACTGGTCCGACCAGGCCGCCGGTGAGGCGACCGTCGGCCACCTCCAGCCGGTTCGCCCGCCAGTGATCGAGGCCGAAGGCGGCAGCGAGCGGGTCGAGCACCTCGTGGAAGCCGCCCGATACCACCCCGATTCTGCTGCCCCGGGCGTGCAGGCCGTCGATGAGTGCCTGCACCCCGGGAGTCGGGCGGACGAGCCGCCCGACCTCCGCGAAAACATCCGTGGACAGTCCGGCCAGAGTCTTGACCCGGAGCCGTAGACTCTGCGCGAAATCGATCTCGCCGCGCATGGCCTGCTCGGTCACCTCGGCGACGAGGGCCAGCGAGCCGGCCGCATCCGCGAGCAGCTCAATGACCTCGTCTTCGATCAGGGTGGAATCGGCGTCCAGGACGACGAGGAAACGAACGAACTCGGTCACGGGTGGACGTGGACTCCCTTGCCGACGACGGTAATGCCGGACTCGGTGACGCTGAAGCCCCGTGCGCGGTCCCGCTCACGATCAATGCCGACTTCCGCTCCGGCGGCGACCACCACGTCCTTGTCCAGAATCGCCCGACGCACGGTCGCACCCGGTTTGATCTGCACCCGGTCGAAAACGATCGAGTCCACCACCTGGGCGCCGGAATCGATGGCGGCCCAGGGGCCGAGAACGCTGCGTTCGATGTGCGCTCCCGAAATGACGCAGCCGAGGGAAACGATCGAGTCGATCATGGTGCCGAGGAAGCCGCGTCCGTCCCGGACGAACTTCGCCGGCGGAGAGTTGAGCTGCTGGCTGAAGATGGGCCACTTCTGGTTGTAGAGGTTGAAAACGGGCAGTGCGCTGATCAGGTCCTGGTGTGCCTCGAAGAAGGAGTCGATGGTACCCACGTCGCGCCAGTAGTCGCAGTCGCGGTCGGTGGATCCGGGGACGTCATTGAGCTTGAGGTCGTAGACGCCGGCCTCACCGCGGGACACGAAGTCGGGAATGATGTCGCCACCCATGTCGTGGCTCGAGTCGGCGCGTTCGCCGTCGCGCAGGACGGCCTCGATCAGCGCCTCCGTGTTGAAAACGTAGTTGCCCATGGACGCGAAGACCTCGTGCGGGGCATCGGCGAGGCCGACGGCATCCTTCGGCTTCTCGCGGAAATCACGGATGCGGTCCGGCGTCGCCGCGTCGACCTCGATGACGCCGAACTGGTCGGCCAGACCGATCGGCTGACGGATGGCCGCGACGGTTGCGGCGGCTCCGGAGGCGATGTGAGCCTCGATCATCTGGCTGAAGTCCATCCGGTAGACGTGGTCGGCTCCGACGACGACGACGATGTCGGGCTTCTCGTCATGGATCAGGTTGAGGCTCTGCAGGATCGCGTCCGCGGATCCGCTGAACCAGCGCTTGCCGAGGCGCTGCTGCGCCGGCACCGATGCGATATAAGAGTTGAACAGGCCACCAGAAACGTGCCAGGTCTGGGAGACGTGACGGTCAAGGCTGTGGGACTTGTACTGGGTGAGAACCACGATCTGGGTGAGGCCCGAATTGATCAAATTCGACAGCGCGAAGTCGATCAGCCGGTAATGACCCCCGAAAGGAACGGCCGGTTTCGCACGGTCCTCCGTCAACGGCATGAGCCGTTTTCCTTCTCCGCCGGCGAGCACGATTCCAAAGATCTTCTTTGACTGCATGTCTTTACAGTAGGGCCATTCGTCACGTCGATCCAGCACGAGTGGGTGTGCCTCCGGCCAGCCTGCGCTAGCTTTGCCTCATGCGAGTGGATCTGTTGACCAAGGAATACCCCCCGGAGATTTATGGCGGAGCAGGCGTGCATGTGGCGGAGCTTGTGAAGGCCCTTCGCACCGACATCGACGTCTCCGTGCGATGTTTCGGCGCGCTCCGCGACGCCGTCGACACCCACGCGTATGAGGTGCCGGCGGAACTGGCCGGCGCGAATGCGACGCTGGCCACGCTCGGCGTCGACCTCCAGATGGCGCAGGACGTGGAGGGCGCCGACATCGTGCACTCCCACACCTGGTACGCCAACGGCGCCGGTCACCTCGCGAAGCTCCTGCACGGGATCCCGCACGTTGTGACCGCGCACAGCCTCGAGCCGCTCCGCCCGTGGAAGGCCGAGCAGCTCGGCGGAGGCTACCGGGTCTCCAGCTGGATCGAACGCACCGCCTTCGAAGCCGCGGATGCCGTCATCGCCGTCAGCGGTGGGATGCGCCGCGACATCCTGCGCAGCTATCCAGCACTTGACGCTGCTCGGGTGCACGTCGTCTACAACGGCATCGACCTCGAACGGTGGAAGCCCACGGACGACCGGGACACCGTGCGGGCACTGGGCATCGACCCGGACCGACCGGCCGTGGTCTTCGTGGGCCGCATCACCCGGCAGAAGGGGCTTCCCTACCTGCTCCGCGCGGCAGCCCTGCTGCCACCGGAGGTGCAGCTGGTGCTCTGCGCCGGCGCCCCCGACACCCCGGGCATCCTGGCCGAGGTCACGGCCGGGGTCGAGGCCCTCCAGCGCGAACGCTCCGGCGTGGTCTGGATCGATCGCCTCCTGTCGCAGCACGACCTGGCCGCCGTGCTCACTGCCGGCACCGTCTTCGTTTGTCCGTCGGTCTACGAACCGCTCGGCATCGTCAATCTGGAGGCTATGGCCTGCGGGCTGCCGGTCGTCGGGACGGCCACCGGGGGCATCCCCGAGGTGGTCGCCGACGGCGTGACCGGCCGGCTCGTGCCCATCGATCAGGCCACCGACGGAACCGGAACTCCCATCGATGCCGACCTTTTCGTCTCAGACCTGTCGCGCACCCTGATCGAGGTCCTCGCCGACCCGGCCAACGCCGCCGCGATGGGCCGAGCCGGCCGGGTCAGGGCCGAGCAGATGTTCAGCTGGACCCAAATCGCCACCCGCACCCGGGAGATCTACGCCTCACTACTCTGAGTCGGGCTCCGACTAACCGCCCAAACGGGTGCTGCAGGAATGCCCGGCACCCGTTTCGCGTGTCTGGGCATCGGCGGCGGCAGATAACATGGCTCTATGGTCAACGTTCTCCACTTCACCGACGTCTCCGTCGTCCGGGATGGCACACCCATCCTCGACTCAGTGAACTGGAGTGTTGATGACGACCAGCGCTGGGTGATCCTGGGCCCGAACGGCGCCGGCAAGACCACGCTGCTGCAGATCGCCGCCGCCCTCATCCACCCGTCGAGCGGAAGTGCCGTGGTTCTTGACGAACCGATCGGACGCACCGACCTCTTCGAGCTGCGGCCGCGGATCGGGTTCGCCTCGACGGCGATGGCCCGCCGGGTCCCCGCGAACGAGAAGGTCCTCGATGTGGTGATGACGGCCGCGTACTCCGTCACCGGGCGCTGGACCGAAGAGTACGAAGCCATCGATGAGCGCCGCGCCCAGCGGGTGCTGGGCGAGTGGAAGCTCGATACTCTGTCCGACCGTAAGTTCGGCACGCTGAGCGACGGCGAGCAGAAGCGGGTGCAGATCGCGCGGTCCATCATGACCGACCCCGAGGTTCTGCTTCTGGATGAGCCGGCCGCCAGCCTCGACCTCGGCGCGCGCGAGGAACTGCTGCAGCTCCTCGGCGGCTACGCGAGCGAGTCGGGGTCGCCGGCGATCATCATGGTCACCCACCACGTCGAGGAAATCCCCCTCGGCTTCACGCACGTCCTGCTCCTGTCCAACGGCCGCATCGTCAGCGCCGGGCCCATCGCCGACGCGCTGACCGCGGAGTCACTGACCGAGGCGTTCGGTCTGTCCATCGAGTTGCACGAGACCGACGGACGTTTCAGCGCCCGCGCGATCTGACCGCCACCGGATGGCGGTCACAGCCAGTGGATTCTGCTAAACTCGACAGTCGGTCCTTGGGCCGCACGGTTTTTTCTGCCGCACCTGGCGAGTCTGTACTCGCTAATCGAAGCGCAACTCACCAATCGAACAGCAATAAGGAAGTCTTCATGAAGTCTGACATTCACCCCACGTACGCTCCCGTGGTTTTCCGCGACCTCGCGTCGGGTGCGACGTTCCTTACCCGTTCGACGGTCTCCAGCTCCAAGACCATCGAGTGGACCGACGGAACCACGTACCCGGTCATCGACGTTGAGATCTCGTCGGAGTCGCACCCGTTCTACACCGGCAAGCAGCGGATCATGGACTCCGCCGGCCGCGTCGAGAAGTTCAACTCGCGTTACAAGGGCTTCGGCAAGTAGAACCGCGCCATACCGCGGCATCCTGCACATCGAAAGGGCGACCAGCTTCGGCTGGCCGCCCTTTCGATGTTGCTGCTCTGGGTCTGGTGTCGCTGTTGCTCGGGTGCTGCCGGGTCAGCGTTCGGGCCAGCCGCCCGCAGCGACGAACGCGGGGTCGCGTTCGCGGCGCATGTAGGCCTGGAAGCTTTCCGCCTGCTGCACGGACCACTGTGCCTGGAGCAGGTGCAGCTCGCCGACTGTGACCGGCAGGGTCTTCAGATGCGCCCGGGCGATGGCCTGGGCTACTCGGCCGGCCGCGATCGCATCCGCCCCGGAGTCGTGCGCGTCATCGAGGGGCACACCGTAGAACGCACTGGTCACTGCAAGGGTGCGCTTGCCCTTGCGGTACCGGTCGAGGGCCTTGTCGATGACGAGCGGGTCGACCACCGGCGACGGTGAGACCAGCGGGGCAACCCCGTAGCGAATCGACTCGCGGTTGAGCAGGGTGAGGTCGTAGGGCGCGTTGTACGCCACCAGAGGAAGACCCCGGGCGAGGTGCTCCCGGATCGTCGCGACGATCTCGGCCACCCCGTCGGCGGCGACCCGGCCGTTCGCGGCGGCATGCTCGGTCGTGATGCCGTGTACGGTGGTGGCCTGGGCCGGGATCTCGATTCCGGGATCCAGGAGCCAGTCCACGCGTTCGAGCACCTCCCCGGTCACATCGATGATCGCGACGGTGGCCGACACAATGCGGCTCGTCTCCACGTCGATGCCGGTCGTCTCAAGGTCGAAAACGGCGAGGGTGTCACTCCAGTTGCTCATGGGGAAAGCCTAGGGCCGACCACCGTCATCCCCGGGCGCCTCGGGCGTCGGCCCGCTGGCAGGTCGGCCAGCACCGAGTCTTCGATCCGAAAGGCGATCGGGTTGTGGGAAAAGTAGTTGAGGTCCGGCTGGTTCAAGAAGAAGCGGTGGTCGCAGAACCGGCACCGCACGGAGTCGAGGGCCCAGTTCGAGTTCTCCGTGTCTCTGTGGAGATGCGTCCGGCGTAGTCACCGGTCCCGTCGCCGTTGCGGTCTCCGGAGGAGCGCACCATCAGCTCGGAGGACACGGCGCGGCGGTACCAGCGCGGGTCCCGGGTGACGCTTGATCGGGGCGGTGAAGCTCATTGCGTTCCCTCCCGCCCGAGGGCGTCCGGCGACAGCCGTCGGCCGCCCTAAACTTGGGACGATGAATGTTCCTTCGCCCTACGATTCACAGCTCGTCCGGATCCCTGTCAGGGTCCGGGACGTCCCGGTGCTGGGCAGCGAAACGCGGTATTGGGAGTACGGCGATCCAACCGCGCACACCACCATCGTGATGGTGCACGGCTTCCGCGGCGACCACCACGGCTTGGAGCCCGTGGTCGCCCAGCTTCCTGGATTCCGCATGATCTCACCGGATCTTCCCGGTTTCGGCGAGTCCGGCGTGCTCCAGGGGTGCCGACACGACATCGCGGGCTACGGCCGGTGGCTGGCCGAGTTCGTGGCAGCTCTGGGTCTGACCGGGCGCAGGGTGGTGCTCGGGCACTCGTTCGGGTCGATCATCGTCGCGGCATCCGTCGCAGGGGGACTGCACGCCGACGACGTGGTTCTGGTGAACCCCATCGCCGCACCTGCCCTGGCCGGGCCGCGCGGTATCCTCACCCGCTTGGCGGTGTTCTACTACCGGGTGGCCGCGCGTCTGCCCGAACGGCTCGGCTTTGCCCTGCTGCGCAACCGCGTCATCGTCCGCGTGATGAGCGTGACCATGGCGAAGACGGGGGACCCCGAGCTGCGCCGTTGGATCCACAACCAGCACGACCGCTACTTCTCCGCCTTCGCGGATCGCCGGGTTGTGCTGGAAGCCTTCACCGCATCGGTCGGCTCCGACGTCAGCGAGTTCGCCGGTCGCATCCCGCAGCGCACGCTGCTGATCGCGGCGGAGAAAGACGACATCACGCCGGTCGCAGCGCAATACCGGCTGCAGAAGCTGTTTCCCGATGCCACCCTGCAGGTGATCCCCGACGTCGGCCACCTGATCCACTACGAGGTGCCGGCGCAGGCGGCGGACGCCCTGCGCCGCTTCCTCGGCGAAAGGGAGACGAAGTGAGAATCGTCTTCGATTGCCGTTACACCCGATTCGACCGGCACGACGGCATCAGCCGGTACACGGCCGGGCTGGTCACGGAATTGGGCAAGCTCCACCCGGTCACCATGCTGATCAATGACCACCGGCAGCTCGACCTGCTTCCGGATCTGCCCTGGCAGCTCGTGAGTGCCCCGACCAGCATCCGGGAGCCGTTCATCGCCCTCCAGATCAACCAGCTGAAGCCCGACGTCGTGTTCTCTCCGATGCAGACGATGGGATCCTGGGGCCGGAAGTACCGGCTGCTCCTCACCGTGCACGACCTGATCTACTACCGCAATCGCACCCCGCCGCGGGACCTGCCCGGTTTGCTGCGCCTGATTTGGCGGCTGTATCACCTATCGTGGTGGCCGCAGCGGATACTCCTGAACCGGGCCGACGGCGTCGTCACCGTCTCCGAGACTACCCGGGACCTGATCCGGGACAACCGTCTGACGCGGCGGCCGGTCACGGTCATCCACAACGCCGCCGACACGCGGTCGACGCCGCCCGCCGGACGTGCCGCTGCGGAAACGGGTCGCCTGGTCTACATGGGCTCGTTCATGCCGTACAAGAACGTGGACACTCTGGTGCGCGCAGCCGCGGAACTACCGGGCCATGAGCTTCACCTGATGAGCCAGGTGAGCGACCAGGAACGGGAACGCCTGACCGCCCTGGCGCCGCAGGCGACGCTGGTGTTCCACAACGGCGTCACCGACGATGAGTACCTGCGGGTGCTGGGCTCCGCGACCGCGCTGGTCACGGCGTCTCTGGACGAGGGCTTCGGCATCCCGCTCGTCGAGGCGATGAGCCTCGGCATCCCCGTCGTGGTGAGCGACATCCCGATCTTTCGCGAGATCGGCGGCGACGCTGCGCTCTACTTCGACCCGGCCAGCACCGACGCGCTCGCCCTGGCCGTGCGGCGGCTGGGCGCGGGGGAGTGGGCGGCCCGCTCCACAGCCTCCGTCATCGAGGCGGAACGCTTCACCTGGCGCGATTCGGCCCGGCGGCTCCTGGAACTGCTCACCGGCACCGATACCGCGGATGACCCCGGCACGCGGACCGAGACGGCTACGGGCCCCGGCATCGACGCGGAGCAGCCGGTTCAGCCTGTGTAGTGCGTGTTCTCGGCTCGGCCGCGCAGGGTGGCGTCGAAATGCGTCAGCCCCAGCCGACCGTCCCGCCAGACGAAGTCGTGCACCGAGCCGTTGGCGATGATCTCGTTCTGGCGCGGCCGTTCCCCGGCCGTGCTATGGCGCAGCAGGGTTCCGATCACCCCGCCGTGACAGACGACCAGCACAGACTGTCCGGGGCGCGCGGCGGCCAGCAGCCCGAAGGCCGGCAGCACCCGGTCGAGCACCTCCTGGCGCGTCTCGAGGCCGGGAACGGGCACGTCGTCGGGAAAGCGACGCTGTCGTTCGGCGAACGTGAGTCCCTCGATCTGGCCGTGATGGCGCTCGGTGAGCTCCGGGATGACCTCCGGGCTCGGCAAGCCGAGCTCGCCGGCGATGATCCGGGCCGTCTCGTGGGCACGGTCCAGAGGGCTCGTCACGATGGTGTCCCAGCGCCGGGATCTCAACCTCAGGCCTGCCTCGGCGGCCTGCGCCCGGCCGGTCGAGTTGAGGGGGATGTCTGTGCTGCCCTGGATCCGCGTGTGCAGGTTCCACTCGGTCTGTCCGTGCCGCACGATCGAAAGTCTGGTCATCCTGCCGTTTCCGTTGTCGCGGGGGTGGGGGTGGTGGTGGACCGGGCCTGTTTCACGCCGGTGCGCCGGCGAGGCGGTCGGCCAGCCCCGCCAGCGACTCCGACGTGCCCGCCTCCAGCTTGAGCAGTGCCCGGCCGTCGCCCTTGGTCTCGCCGCGGTTGATCACGACGATCGGCAGCTTGCGGCGCCGGGCCTGTTCCAGCAGACGGATGCCCGAGTTCACAAACAGGGACGAGCCGGCGATGACCAGGGCCTCCGCACCGGTGACGAGCGCCGTGGCCTCGGTGAACTTCACCGTCGGCACCAGCTCGCCGAAGAAGACGACGTTGGGCTTGAGCATACCGCCGCAGACCGTGCAGTCGGGAATGGTGAAACCGTCGATGTCGGACACCTCCGCATCGCCGTCGGGGGCTGTGCGCACGTCGCCCGGTGTCATCAGTGTCGGGTTGGCCGCTTCGAGGCGCGCGGCCACACTGTCGCGGCCGAATGCCTGACCGCAGTCCAGGCAGACGACGAGGTCCAACGACCCGTGCAGGTCCACGACGTGCCGCGACCCGGCGCGAGTGTGCAGGCCGTCCACGTTCTGCGTGATGACCCCGCTGATCAGTCCGCTCTGCTCCAGCCGGGCGAGGGACCGGTGCCCGAGGTTGGGCTCCGCAGAGCGGAACCGGTGCCAGCCGAGGTGGCTGCCGGCCCAATAACGCTTGCGCGCCCGCTCGTCGCCGACGAAGGTCTGAAAGTTCATCGGGGTGCGCACGGGGGCACCCTTCCCACGGTAATCGGGAATGCCGGAATCGGTGCTCAGACCGGCTCCGGTCAGCACCGCGATGTGGCGACCGCGGAGCACCTCGGCCACGGCATCCAGAGCGGCGGCAGCGGCGCCGATGGCGACCGGAAGCGTTTCGGTGGTCATGGAGCTCCATCCTGTGTACACCGAGTCTAAACTCGCCGGTTTTCGACTGGGGGAGGGAACTGGCAGGCTGGACGGATCATCCCCGTGAAAGGCGTCCCGCTGTGCAGATCGTCCCCATCGAAAACCTTGACCTGCCCGGTCTCGCCGACTACTCGCGCTTGACAGATGTCGCGCTCCGCCGTGTCTCCGAACCGGCCGGCGGGCTGTACATCGCCGAGTCCAGCAAAGTCATCACCCGAGCCCTCGCGGCCGGCCACCGCCCGCGGTCCGTGCTACTGCAGCAGCAGTGGCTGCCCGACGTGCTGCCGCTGCTCGCGGACTGGCCGGACGTGCCCGTGTACGTCGGCGCGGCATCCGTTCTCGAACGGCTCACCGGCTACAACCTGCACCGCGGTGCGCTGGCGGCGATGCACCGCCCGGATCTGGCGCCGGTGCACGAGGTGATCCGGGACGCGCGGCGCATTGTGATCCTCGAGGACATCGTGGACCATACCAACGTGGGCGCCATTTTCCGCTCGGTCGCCGGTCTCGGCGCGGACGCCGTCCTGATCACGCCGCGCTGCGCAGACCCGCTCTACCGGCGCAGTGTGCGGGTGAGCATGGGCACGGTGCTTCAGGTGCCGTGGACCCGACTGCCGGAATGGAGCGAGGCCGCCCCGATGCTGCACGGGGCCGGTTTTCACCTCGCGGCCCTGGCACTGTCCGACGACGCTGTCAGCCTCCCGCAGTTCGCCGGGAACGCGCCGGAACGGCTGGCCCTGATTCTCGGCGCCGAGGGCGATGGGCTCAGCACCCAGGCTCTCTCGGCCGCCGACACCGTCGTGACGATCCCCATGCTCCACGGCGTCGACTCGCTCAATGTGGCCTCGGCCAGCGCCGTCGCGCTGTACGCTCTGCGCGTCTGAACGCGGGCGCTTGGTAGAGTCGTCGGATGCCACTGACCCGACGCCAAACGTTCCTTCGCCGTCGGGTTGCCTTCGCGGCGGCACTGGTTCTCACCCTGGGCGGGGTCGGCTACCTGGCCGGCACGGGGCTGGCCCCGGTGCCGGCCGCGGCCGTCGAACTGATCGAACCGGCCGCGCTCACCCAGCCGGCCGCCGAGCTGATCTGGCCGGATGCCGGTGCGGGCGCCATCGGTGCGGTCGGCTACCCGGGGCTGCTCGGTTCCACCGGCGACCAGGAATCGATGCCGATCGCGAGCATCACGAAGATGGTCACCGCACTCGTGCTGCTCGAGGAGAAACCCCTGAGCCTGAACGAGCCCGGCCCGGACATCCGGTTCACCGACGACGACGTCGACATCTACTACGACGTGCTGGCCGAGGACGGCTCGGTCGCGCCCGTGTCCGCCGGCATGGTGCTCAGCCAGCGTGAGGCCTTCGAGGCCATGCTCCTGCCCTCCGCGAACAACTACAGCATTTCACTGGCGATCTGGGCATTCGGTTCCGTGGATGCCTACCTGGCGGAGGCCGAAACCTGGCTGGCCGCGAACGGTCTGACCGACACCGCGGTGGCCGACACCAGTGGGCTGTCGCCGGCCAGCGTGAGCAGTCCGGGCGACCTGGTCAAGATTGGCAAGCTTGTTTTGGCCGACTCCGTCCTGGCCGAGATCGTGTCCATGGAGACGTCCGACCTGCCGACCGTCGGCACGGTAACCAACACCAACAAGCTCCTCGGCTCCAACGGTGTCACCGGGATGAAGACCGGAACCACGGACGAGGCAGGCGCCTGCCTCCTGTACTCGGCCGACTTCACGGTCGGCGGCGAGACCATCACCCTGGTCGGCGTCATGCTCGGCGGCGACACTCATCCCGAGCTGAATGCGTCGATCGTGGACCTGCTCGACAGCGTCGAACCCGGTTTCCGCGCGGTAAGCCTGGCCGACAAGGGTGCCGCCTACGCGACTTACGCCACCCAGTGGGGGCAGAAGAGTCGGGCGGTCGCCGCGGAGGCGGCCTTCGCCGTGGTCTGGTCGGACACGCCCATCACGGCCGTTCCGGCGGCGCGCCCGGTCACCCTCGGGGAGGTCGGCGACTCGGCCGGTGCGATCGACTTCCAGGTGGGGGAGACCACGGTGAGCGTGCCGCTGGTGCTCGAGCGCGAGCTGACCGACCCGGGTGCCGCCTGGCGCTTCACCCACCCGGCCGAGCTGGCCGCGGGCTAGTCGCACGTGAGGCCGGGCCGAGCCCGCGCGTGTGGCCAACTCAGGACATCCGTCGCCTGCACTCACCGGCCACTGCGGACCAGTGCCGAACCGGTGACGATGCCCGCCCCAGCCGGTCGGATCTCCTGAGTTAGCCACATTTCCGGCCGGATCCGAAGCAGCGCCTGTCGGGTTCGGGCCCACCTTTCGCGCTCCGCCCCGTAGCCCCGTTGCCCGAACGAATTCGACGGAGTTTTTTCTCAAACTCGGCCGTAATCAATCGGAAACCCGGATTTTCCCCAGAATCTCCGTCGAATTGGTTCGACACCGGACGCTGGTGACCGGACGCTGGTGACCGGACGCTGGTGACCGGACACCGTCGGCCGGACGCCGGGCGGCGCGGGCTCGCCGCCGCTGAGCCGGTCTAGTGCCGGGGCTGGCTGAACGGCCGGGCATCTGGGCGCTTGGGCAGCACGTGGTCGCCGGAGGACTGGTGCCGGATACGGCGCAGAACCCACGGCAACAGGTACTCCCGCGCCCACTGCATGTCCTCCGTGCGGGCCTCCCGGAAGGTGCGCCCTGGCATTGGCTCGGGCTTCCGGGGTTCGAGGGCATTGGGCACGTTGAGATCGGAAAGCACCATCCGGGCGACGGTATGGTGGCCGAGGGCGTTCAGGTGCAGCCGGTCCGCAGACCACATGCCGGCATCTTGAATCTCGGTCAGCGACCAGAGGTCGGCGACGACACAGTCATACTTCGTCGCGACCGCGCGCAGGTTCTCGTTATAGATCGCGATCTTGCCCCGAATACCACGGAAAACGGGGGAGAAGCCCACATCGGCGCCCGTGAACAGCACGATGGTGGCGTTATCGCGACTCAGCCGGAGCACCTGCTCCTCGACCCGGGCGGCGATGAGGTCGGGGTCGGATCCCGGCCGGAGTACGTCGTTGCCGCCCCCGGAGAAAGTGATCAGATCCGGATGCAGCGCAAGCGCCGTCTCCACCTGTTCCACGCTGATCTGGCGGATCAGCTTGCCCCGCACGGCGAGGTTCGCGTAGGCGAAGTCCGGTGTGCCCTGGCTGAGCACCTCGGCGACCCGGTCCGACCAGCCCCGGTTCCCACCCGGACTCGTCGGCTCGGGATCACCCACCCCCTCGGTGAAGGAGTCCCCGAGGGCGACATAGCGGGACCACGGATGCATCGGCGTCGTCATTGCTCCATTCTCCCCCCGCATCACGGCAGTCCGTTCACCGGGTAAGTTCGTATGACGTGAATACTCCACCCCCTTTCGGTCCTGCCCAGGGGACGAGTGCAGCCGAGCATCTCTCGCCTTCGTTTCCGGAGCGTGCCGCGTGGGGCACGGCCGGCAAATTGCGGGCCTGGCAGGCGGAAGCGCTGGAAGCGTATTTCGTGCACCAGCCACGTGATTTCCTCGCCGCGGCGACACCGGGCGCCGGCAAGACCACCTTCGCTCTGCGGCTCGCCGCCGAGCTGAAGGCCCGCCGACTGATCGACAGCATCACGGTGGTCGCGCCCACCGAGCACCTCAAGCGCCAGTGGGCGGATGCCGCGGCGCGGGCGGGCATCCGGCTCGACCCCAACTTCAAGAACGCCAACGGTCGCTACGGCAACCACTACCACGGCGTTGCCGTCACCTACGCCCAGGTGGCCAGCCGGGCGGCGCTGCACCGGCAGCTGACCCAGTCCAACCGCACCCTTGTAATCCTGGACGAGGTGCACCACGGCGGGGACGCGCTGAGCTGGGGTGACGCAATCCGGGAGGCGTTCGAGCCGGCCACCCGACGCCTCTCGCTCACCGGCACCCCGTTCCGATCTGACACCTCGCCGATCCCGTTCGTGAGTTACCTGCCCGACGAGCACGGCATCCGTCTGTCCCAGAGCGACTACAACTACGGGTATGGCCGGGCCCTCGAAGATGGCGTCGTGCGCCCGGTCATGTTCATGGTCTACGCCGGGCATATGAAGTGGCGCACCCGCGCCGGCGACGAGATGGAAGCCAAACTCGGCGAGGGTAACACCAAGGACATCACCTCCCAGGCCTGGCGCACCGCCCTGGAACCCACCGGGCAGTGGATCCCCGCAGTGCTGCGCGCCGCCGATTTGCGCCTCACCCAGGTGCGCCACGGCATCCCGGATGCTGGTGGCCTCGTCATCGCCACCGACCAGACCATGGCGCGCGCGTACGCGGCCATCCTGCAGGAGATCTCGGGGGAGTCGGTGACCGTCGTACTCTCCGATGAGAAGGAGTCGAGCGACCGGATCGACGAGTTCGCGCACAACACCTCGCGCTGGATGGTGGCCGTGCGGATGGTGTCGGAGGGGGTCGACGTGCCGCGCCTGGCCGTGGGCGTCTACGCGACCAGCGCCTCCACACCGCTTTTCTTCGCGCAGGCCATCGGCCGGTTCGTGCGGGCCCGGCGCCGCGGTGAGACGGCGTCCATCTTCCTGCCCAATGTGCCCAGCCTGCTCAGCCTGGCCAACGCGCTCGAGCTGGAGCGCGACCACGCCCTCGACCGCAGCAACCGCGACGACGGCGACGACGGCATGTACAACCCCGAAGACGCCATGGTCGCCGACGCCAACAAGTCGGAGAAGGCCTCCGACGACCTCGGCGAGGAATTCACCTGGCAGGCCATCGATTCCCAGGCCACCTTCGACATGGTGATGTTCAACGGCGACGAGTTCGGCGAGCTGGCGGAACCGGGCACCGACGAGGAGTTCGACTTCATTGGCATCCCCGGTCTGCTCGAGCCTGAGCAGGTCTCCGAGCTGCTGCGTCAGCGCCAGCACCGGCAAGCCAAGCGCTCCACCGACCGACGCAAGGATCCCGTCACCGGCGAGGTCGCCCCGGTGGACCCGCCACCGCTCTATCGCACGCTCAAGGAGCAGCGCACGCTGCTGGCGAGTCTGGTGGGCATGTGGTCGAAGCTCGCCGGCGAACCCCACGGCATGGTGCACGCCGAACTCCGGCGCGAGTGCGGCGGGCCCGCCGTCGCACAGGCCAGCGTCACCCAGTTGCAAAAACGGATCGACCTGCTCCGCCGCCGCCTCGGCCGCAGCTGACCCGCGGCGGAACCGCATTTGAGCGTCGCGGGTGCCCGTTCCGGGCGGGAGTGACCCGCTGAACGGCTACTCTCGACCGAATCGGCCTCTCAGGCGACGGCGTCCTGGGGTTCGGCGGCCGCGGTGTTCGGCACCACGACCTTCGCCCCGTCGGGAGTGACGTCCATCACTACGTCCAAGGCGGCGAGGATGTCGGCGAGCAGGTCGTCGACGTGCTCGAGGCCGATCGAAAGGCGCACGATCCCGGCACCGGGCCGGGCGCCGGCCTCGACCGGGCGGTGGGTCAGGGAGGCCGGATGCTGCACGAGCGAGTCCACGCCGCCGAGGGAGACCGCGTGCGTGATCAGCGTGCAAGCCTCGGTGAAGCGCACGGCCGCATCGAAACCGCCCGCGAGGTCGAGGGCGATGATAGACCCGGCCCCGTTCGCCTGACGGCCCAAAAGCCCCAGCGGGTCCTGCCCGGGCAGCCCTGGGTACAGTACCCGGGCCAGTGCGGGGTGACCCGCGAGGCGCTCCGCGACGGCGCCGGCGGTTGCTTGTTGGGCGCGCACACGCACCGGCAGCGTGCGCAGCCCCCGGTGCAGCAGATACGCGGCGAACGGATGCAGCACACCGCCGGTCAGGGCCCGCACCTGGCGCAGGCGCACCATCCAGTGCTCGGGGCCGGAGACCGTGCCGCCCATCACGTCTCCGTGGCCGCCCAGGAATTTGGTCGCACTGTGCAGCACCAGCGAGGCGCCCGAATCGACCGGGCGCTGAAGCACCGGGGTGGCGAACGTGTTGTCGACCAGCACCGGCACGCTGCCGGCCGCCGCGACCACGGCACGGATGTCGGTCAGCGCCAGCGTCGGGTTCGCTGGGGACTCCAGAATGACCAGCCCGGTGTCCGGCCGGATTGCCTGGGCAACCCCGTCGGGATCGACCCACGACACAGTCGTACCGAGCAGCCCGGTGGCGAGCACATGGTCGGTACCGCCGTAGATCGGCCGGAGGGCCACCACGTGGGGCGTGCCGCCGGCCACGGATGCGATCAGCACGGCCGCCAGCGCGGCCATTCCGCTCGCGAAGGCGACGGTGCCCTCGGTGCCCTCCAGGGCCGACAGCGCCGTTTCGAACCGGGCGACTCCGGGCTGCCAGAGTCGCTGGTACACCGCGGAATCGCCCTCGCGGATCGTACCTCCGGTGGCGAGGTTCTCGTAGGAGTCCCCGCCGCACTCGACTCCCGCCAGCGGATTGGTCGTGGAGAGGTCGATCACGGGCACATGCGAACCGGCCGCTGTCAGCCCGGCCATCCCGCCGTGCACGGCAACCGTGTCTGGGTGCGGGGCCGATGGCCGCAGGGCAGGTCCGCGGGGAGGCAGGGGCGGCAGCGGAAGCGTTGGCGTCATGCACAGACACAAACAGATTCTGCCGCACGGCGCAATCATCCTTGCAGACCCTTGCGAATCAGCGAAAGCTTTCGCATAAACTGCTCACGGAAGAAAGAGTAGGCCGATGGAACCGAAGAAAGCCGAAATCGACCGGGTCGACCGGGCGCTCCTGCGTGCGCTGTCCGTCAACGCCCGTGCCTCCGGTGCGGCGCTGGCCGCGGAGATCGGCGTCGCCGAGTCGACCGTGTCGCTACGCCTGCGCCGGCTGCAGCAGCTGGGGCACATCCGAGGCTATCGCGCGAATATCGACCTGGCCGCGCTGGGCGCGTCCCTGCAGGCGTTGATCTCGGTTCGTCTGGTCAAGCACGCCCGCGTGCAGATCGACGCGTTCCGGGCGGCGGCGCCGCACTGGCCCGGGGTGATCGGCCTGTTCCACACCGCCGGCGCCGACGACTATCTGCTGCACGTGGCCGCGGCGGACGCGTCGGACCTGCGTGACTTCGTCCTGCAGCATCTGGCGGAGCATCCGGCGGTTGCGCACACCGAGACTAACCTTATCTTCGAGTACGTCGACGGTGACGGCTGGCAGGACCTCGTCAAATAGTTCGCTTAACGCAGACAACGCCCCTGCCGAAGCAGGGGCGTTGTCGAAGCTCGTGAGCTATGCGACTCGGAAAGCCGCCTCGCTAGTTGAGCAGTTGCGAACTTTAGAGGGCGCGGATATTCTCGGCCTGAGGACCCTTCGGGCCCTGGGTTACCTCGAACTCGACCTTCTGGTTCTCGTCGAGCGACTTGTAGCCGTTCGATGCGATCGCGGAGTAGTGCGCGAACACGTCGGCGCTTCCGTCGTCGGGAGCGATGAAGCCGAAGCCCTTTTCAGCGTTGAACCATTTCACGGTACCTGTTGCCATTATGAAACTCCTCCAGGAGTGTTAGAAAGGCCCCGACTTTCGAGGCCGTTCGTCGCGGTATTCGTCGTCCGCTTCCGAAAGGAATACGCCGCGGCGACCGAGGTCACCGCGTTATAAGACGTGCAAGCACTACAACTACTGAGACAACCCTAGCCCACATCGCCGCGGTGCATCCAGATTCCGTGCCAATTCGGTTCCAAAGCGTTACGTTGATTGCAGGTTATGACCCGATCAGGGCGCACCCTGCACTACTCGGTGGTGACGAAGTCGATCAGCTGCTCCACCCGGCCCAGCAGTTGCGGCTCCAGATCGGCGAATGTGCGCACCCGACCCAGGATCCGCTGCCAGGCCCGGGCGATATCGGCCTGGTCCTCGTGGGGCCAGCCGAGGGCCTCGCAGATCCCGTGCTTCCATTCGATGCTGCGCGGAATCGCGGGCCACGTCGTGATTCCCAGGCGGTTCGGCTTCACGGACTGCCATACGTCGATATATGGATGCCCGACCACGAGCACATTCCGGCCGTGCGGTCCGCGCGCCACGGCGTCGGCGATCCGGCTTTCCTTCGATCCGGGCACCAGGTGGTCGACCAGCACCCCGACCCGCCGGGTGGGTCCCGGGCGGAACTCCTGCAGGAGCTCCTCGAGGTTGTCGACGCCCTCAATGTACTCGACGACGACCCCCTCGATCCGTAGATCGGCTCCCCAGACCTTCTCCACAAGCTCGGCGTCGTGCCGGCCCTCGACGAAGATGCGGCTGGCTCGGGCCACCCGCGCCGGGGCATCCCGCACGGCCATCGATCCCGAGGCGGTGCGGGCGCGGCCCTGCGGCGCCGCCCTGACCGGGACGACGAGCACCACCGGCTCGCCGTCAATCAAGAATCCGCCGCCGAGCGGAAACAGGCGCAGTTGACCGTGGCGGTCCTCCAGGGTGACGATCTTCTTCTCGATCCGCACCACGGCACCGCAAAAACCGGTCGCGACCTCTTCGACGACCAGATCGGGCATGGCTTCCTGCGTCGGAATGACCTTCCGGCCAGCGTCCCGCCAGCCGGGGGAAAGTACATCCGCACTGTACCGATCCTGCATGTTCCGCTCGTCCATTGACGGTCTTCCTCGCTCCTGCGCCTCGCCGACACCGGAATCGACGCTAGCGGATGGCCGGCACGGTCTGCGCTCTCAGGCCGGGGTGTCGGCGTCCGGTAGTAACCTGTCACCATGTGCGGTCGATTCATCATCACGGACACGGCGTCCGATCTCGCCGCGATGTTCGACGTCGAGCACGAGGGCGAGAACCTGCCGGAACCGTCGTGGAACATCAAACCCACCGAAAAGATCCCGATCGTGCTCGAGTCAGCCAAGGCCGGGCCGGTTGTGCGCCGGCTCGAGGGCGCGCGCTGGTCCCTGGTCCCCTCATTCGCGACCGAGCTGCAGTCGTCCTTCGCCACCTTCAACGCCCGTGCCGAAACGGCGGCGGAGAAGCCCACCTTCAAGAGTTCGGTCGCCTCCCGGCGCGCGCTGGTCCCGGCCACGGGCTACTACGAGTGGCACACGGACGGCACCGTGAAGACTCCGTACTTCATCCACTCAGACGACGGTCTTCCACTGGCCTTCGCCGGCCTCTATTCCTGGTGGCGCAATCCGGCCCTGGCCGACGACGACCCGGCCCGGTGGGTACTGTCCGCGACGATTCTCACCCAGGACGCCGAGGGTCCCCTGGCCGCCCTCCACGACCGGATGCCCGTGATTCTGGCGGAAGAATGGTGGGACCAGTGGCTCGACCCCCATACTCCGGGTGACCAGGCCCTGGTCGACGCCGCGGTGGCCGCCGCCCGGGAGACCGTCGAGAGCCTGAGCTATCACGAGGTCGCCCCGGTGCGCGGTGACGGTCCGGAACTCATCGAGCCCGTCGGGGCGCCGTCGACGGTCTGACGCTCGACCGGGTACGCTCGACTCATCGGCCCGGCGTGCAGTGCGGGCATCGCTCGAAAGGATCGCACCATGAACGCCGTCGCCTTCACCGTCGCAATGGCCATCTTCGTCTTCGGTCTCTGGCTGTTCGGGTTCGCGTTCGAGGTGACGGCCTGGCAGTTGCCGATCTTCCTCAGCGGCATCCTCTGCGTTTCCCTGGCCGTGGCCATCCCGGTGCAGATCCTCCGCGACTAGGTCGCAGCCCCCGGTACCATGTCGGCTTGATCGCGGCGGCCCTCCGGCCCCGAAGTGTCGGCGGAGCCGTTCTCGCGCTCGAACGAGGGTTCGCGCTCGGAGACGCCGCGGGAACGGTCACCAAGCTGGACGTGCTCTCGAATGTTCCCGGCCTGGGGATGAACGAGGGCGGTTGCGACTCGGATGGCCGGTTCCCTGGCCTATTTCCCTGTGCCGGCTTTCCGGCCGCGGCCGGCTACCCCGACGGGCTGACCGTGGACGGCGACGCTGGCGTGTGGGTGGTCGTCTTCGGCGGGAGCACTGTGCGCCCGGTCCGGGAGTTTGCCGACTGACGGGCCTCGTCAGCGCAACAGGCCGGCCACCAGGTTGATCAGGGTAGCCAAGATGAACGAGCCGAACAGATACGAGAGCAGACTGTGGCGCAACGCCGTCATCCGAATTGCGTGCGTTTGCAGACTGGTGTCTGACACTTGGAAAGTCATCCCGATTGTGAAGGCCAGGTAGGCGAAATCCCCGTAACTCGGTGGCACCGCCTGGTTGAAATCCACCCCGCCGTCGGGCCCGGAGTAGTAGAGCGAGGCATAGCGGAGCGTGAACAGGGTGTGCACCAGAATCCAGGAGAGTCCGACGCTGAGCACCGCCGCCGCCGCCAGGATTCCCCGTGCGGTGACCGAGCTGGTGTCGGTCCCCACCAGCAGGAACACCAGAGCGCCGAGGCTGCCGAGGCTGCTGAGAAGAATCAGGATGTCGGCGGCACCTCGGGACGAATCCTCCCGGGTGGCATGGCTGGCCGTGTTCTGGTTGTCCATGGGGCCGATGGTGATCCACACCCAGGTGACATACGTCACGCAGGCGGCCGCCCAGCCCGCGATCGGAGCCAGGGTCCAGCTCCCGCACACCCCGGCCAGAACAGCGACGACGACACCCACCGCGAACATGCCGATAAGTCGGGTACTCGAGCGGTGGAGGCGTTGGCCGTGCGTCGTCATATGCTGATCGTGCCATGAAATCGGGTCTCTGCGGGCCGAGGCCCGGGGCGCATCCGGTGTTATGCCAGCCAGGGTCGGTAGTGTGAGGGAACGATTGGCTGGCTGTTCCATTGCCGGCCGCACTAACGCTGAAAGAGAACGCTGGATGTCAGATAGCCCGACCGCGGCGTCGCCCTACGAGGTACTCGGCGTCAGCCCGTCGGCAAGTGACGACGAACTTCGTCGTGCCTACCGTCGCCTGCTGCGCCACACGCATCCGGACGTCGGCGGAGACGCCGCCGCCTTCCACCTCGTTCAGATCGCGTGGGAGCGGGTGGGAACCCCGGAGGGGCGCGCCGACTATGACCGCCGCCGGTACCCGGACGCGTTCCCCGAGCCGGAGCGCCCCGCCTACGCCTCCGGAGCCGGCCGTGGGCAGGCCACGCAGGCTGGGCCGCGCGCGCGCATGTACGGCCATCCGGGTGGGGAGGCGCGCCAGCGTTACCTCGAACTGCTTCGGGAATGGGCCGGGCGCGGAACCTCTATCGATGACCCGTATGCCCCGACGCTGATCCGTTCGGCGCCGCGGGAGATCCGGCATTGGCTGGCGAAGGCTCTGGCCGAGGAATCAACGGCGCAACTCGTCTCCGCCCTCGGGATCGGCTTCACGGCCTGGCATGATGTGGCTGCCGGCATGCAGGGCGGCAAGGTCGATCACGTCGTGCTCGGCCCGGCGGGACTGTTCGCGGTCCTGTCCGAGGACTGGGGCGGGCCGGTGCAGCTTCGGCGCGGGGAGCTCGTCGGTGACGCCCTCGGCCCCGATGTTCGTCCGATCGAAGACGTCGAGGGTGTCGTGCGGGCTCTGGCGAAGTCGCTGCGGGTGAGGTTCACCGCTGTGCTGGTCGTGCTGCCCGACGAGGCCCTGACTGACCCTTTGACGGTCCCCGGACGTGGCCGGCGCCCGACCGTGATCACGCTGCCGAGGTCACGGCTGATCGGGGTGCTGCGCAGCGGGCTGCCCGGAATGGACCGCGGCAGCTTCGAGAAGGTGTTCGAGTTGCGGAGCCGCCTGCAGGACGGCATCCGCTTCAGTTCGGAGTAGCCGCTTCGCGCAGGCCCAGCTTGTCGGCCCAGTACCGGAGGAATTCTGCGCCGGCCGCGTCGTGGATCAGGGACCCCTCTACGATCACGGGGTAGGGGCGCTCGAGGATACCGTCGGACGGCCGCACATCCACATGCGAGACGTCATAGCCGGCGGCATGCAGGTGGTCGGCCATCAGGTAGTCGCTGCGCGAGTCGCCGACCGAGCGCCAGACCCGGGGGAGTGTTCCCGATTCGGAGAAAAAGGCCAGCGCCCGCTCCGCGCCGCGGTCCTTGTCCAGGGTGACCGACTCGATGTCGGTCGAGATGATCGTCGGGTCGATCCGGAATCCCACGGTGCCGGCCTGGTCCGGAACGACTCGATCACCGAAACGGATGCCCAGCCCGAGTTCAACCATCACCCCGAATGCGGCCTCGTTGAACTCCACCGCGGCGGCCTGGTACCGGCCGTGGTCGGCATCCGTGCGCTGCTCGACCGAGACCATGGCCTGCTTGGTCTCGTCGAAGAACATCGTGTCGCTGAACCCGTCGACGACGAGGTTGCGCAGCATATCCACGGCGGCGGTCGGCAGGGCCACGCTGTCATCGACGACGATCTCGCCCATCCCCGCGGCAGTGATCGGGAACCAGACGGCTCCCTTCTCGCAGACCCCGTACATGCGCATCGACTCGGGCAGTCCGACTGCGCGGAGGGGCGCGACAACCTTCTCGCGGATGAATGTCGACGACCGCCCGGTGATGAATGCGATCGGAACGTTGGCTCCGGCCAGGCTGATCAGATCCGTGATGATGCTCGGTATGGCGATGGTCCGGGACACCGGACTGGCGATCGGCCCGTCCACGTCGAGCAGCAGGCCGAGGGGAGAGAGGGTATCGCGCATACCCCAGTGTTTCATGGGCGGCCCCTTCGGCCGTCACCTTCCCGTTGGCGGTCGCCGCAGTGATGGAGCGGCGGGAAGAGGAGTCGCTCGGGACCGACCCGCTGTCACTCTCGCCGTTGGTCGCGCGGGCGTCCACCCGGTAGGTCACCCCGTCCGCCGGCAGCCCCACCGTGATCGCACCGTTGGTGCTCCGGGCCTCGGCCGACGTCGACGGGTCGAGAAAGTCGAGTTTGACGCAGGGAGTGCCGTAGCCGACGAGGCTACCCGGCCCGGGAACGCCTATCCTTGGTCAAGATGATTACCCGACGAATCGCCGCCCTGCGCCTGGATATCCCGATCGAAATGGCGCAGCGCCACGAACTGCCCTCCCGGATGTCGGAGGCTGAACTGGCCGAGATCGAGCGCAACCCGCCGGCGTGGCTCGTGCAGTCTCGGGCCAACCGCACCGGCAAGAAGCCGGTCTGGGTGGAACTACGTTGTGATGTCTGCGGGTTCTCCGAAGCCGCGCGTCCCAAGAAGTGGTGGCCCGCCTTCACCTATCTGACCTGTGACTACCACGGATCCGAGGAACTCCCAGATGCCGCCGCCGGCCTCAAACGCACCGAGGTCGACGGCATCGGCAACGCATTCATCGGCATCGTCGACGAGGCACCCTAGGTGAGTGTGAGTCCTGGTCGTCTCCGGTCTCGAACCAATTCGACGGAACTTTAGGTCAAACTCCCGTTTTTTAGCCCACGGGCGCTGTTTAGAGCAGAATCTCCGTCGAATTCGTTCGGGATGAAGTTGTCGCAGAGCCCCGGACTCGACCGACAAGGATCTTGCGGCGCACGTTCGTCCCAAGTGGCAGCGATCAGGCCAACCCGGACTATACCCCCATGGGTATACGGGGCATAACTCCGAGCGTACACCTCCCGCGGTGTGTCCCGGCACCCGACAGGTGTCGGTCCGTCGGCGCCGGGTGGAGTAATTTGGCGGTAGCCGCCTGAGACCGGAGGACTTCTGCCATGCTGCGCACACTGGGCATTTTGATCGCCCGTCACCGGTTCACCTCTCTGCTGCTCTGGGCGCTCACGATCGCCGCGTGCGTGGCGACGGCACTGATCGGGGTGACGGGGGAGAACCTTTTCCAGCGGCTCTCCAGCGCCGGACCCACCGTTGAAGGCGAGGCCAGCCACGCAGCCAATCTGCTGCAGGGCACCGAGGGCGCAGACACGGAATCTCTCTCTTTGCTGATCCACGACGTCGACCTGTCCGCCCCGGACCTGGGCCTGATCCTCACCGCGGCCACGACCGACCTGTTGGAAGTCGACGGGGTAACCGAGGTCATCAACCCGCTCGCCATCCCACCGCTCCCTGACGGCTCGCCGAACCCGGCTGCGATGCCTCTCCTGGTGCCCGACGGCACCGGACTGTTGCTGAACGCCCAGATGGTGGCACCAGACGGTGACCTCAGTGATGACCTGCTGGGCGAGGTGGAAGAACGGCTCGGCGTGGCGGCCGACGAGGTCCGGCAGCTTGAGCCGGACGCCACCGTGGAAGTCGGCGGAACCCCGCTCCTGGTGGAATCCCTGGTGGCGGTCGCCGAGGCCGACCTGCAGAAGGGCGAGCTGATCGCGTTGCCGATCGCCCTCCTTGTGATGCTGGTCATCTTCGGCGGATTCCTGGCGGCCGGCATCCCGCTGATCGGGGCGTTGGCGTCGATCGCCGGCGCTCTCGGGGCCCTCTTCGGCTTCAGCTACCTGATGGAAATCGACACCACGGTGCTCAACGTCATCACCGTGATCGGGCTGGGGCTCTCCATCGACTACGGGCTCCTGATCGTCAGCCGGTTCCGCGAGGAGTTCCGGGCACTCGTGGAGCGGGCCGGCGACAGCGAAACGCGTACGGAACGTCACGAGCTGATGCTGCAGGCGGTGGGCATCACGGCGGACACGGCCGGCCGCACGGTGCTCTACTCCGGTCTGACCTTCGCCATCGCCACGGTGGGCCTGCTGGTCTTCGAACCGACGATCATCCGTGCCATCGCCATCGGCGCGGTCTCCGTGGTGCTGATCGCCATCCTGACGGCGCTCGTTCTTGTGCCGGCTCTGCTCGGGTACTTCGGCGAACGGCTGCTGAAGCCGGGCCTGCTGACCCGCATCCCCGGCCTCGGTCCCCTCCTGACCCGTTTCGGCGACGTCGCCCCCCGGGAGGGCGTCTTCTCCCGGCTGACTCGCCGCGTGCAACGGGCGCCCGTGCTCGTGGCGCTCGGGGGCATCGCCGTGCTCCTCCTGCTCGGCAGCCCCGCGCTAAACATCAATGTGTCCAGCGGCGGCGCCGACGCCATCCCGAAGGCCTCGACCCAGTACGGGTTCGTCACGGCGCTGAACGACCACTTCCCCCTCGCCACGGCCCCGCTGGTGCAGCTCGTCTCGGACACCGATGAGGCGTCCGCCGCGGCCTGGGCCGAGGAGGTGGCGACGCTGCCGAAGGTCACCGGCACGACACCACCGGCCCTGGTGAACGGGCATTGGGTGTCGCGCGTCGGCGTCGACCAGAACGCGGGCCCGGCCGTTG
This sequence comes from Cryobacterium sp. TMT1-62, assembly GCF_004403145.1. NCBI lineage: Bacteria > Bacillati > Actinomycetota > Actinomycetes > Micrococcales > Microbacteriaceae > Cryobacterium > Cryobacterium sp. TMT1-62. The sequence continues at coordinate 39,681 of NZ_SOGZ01000034.1, forward strand.
TGCGGGAGATCCGGGACTACCGGCCCGACTTCGACCACTGGGTCGGCGGCACGGATGCCGCGTCGGTCGACTATGTCGACTCATTGGTCGCCGGCGCGCCCTGGGCTGCCCTGATCATCGCCGGGGCCACGTTCCTGCTGCTCTTCCTGATGACCGGTTCCGTGGTCATCCCGCTCACCGCCCTCGTGATCAGCGTCATCTCGCTCGGCGCCTCCGTGGGTATCCTGGTCTGGGGTTTCCAGGAGGGAAATCTCGCAGGCCTGCTCGATTTCGATGCCGATACGATCGCCGGGGTGGACCCTCTGGTTCTGACCCTCGTGCTCACCTTCGGCTTCGGCCTGGCCATGGACTACGAGATGTTCCTGCTCGCCCGGATCAAGGAGCACTACGAGGCGGGTGAGGCCACGCGGCTCGCTATCGAGACGGGTCTGCAGAGCTCGGGCCGGATCATCTCCTCCGCGGCCCTGATCATCGTGATCGTGTTCGCCGGGTTCGCGACCGGCAATCTGCTGCAGATGAAACAGATCGGCGTCGCCCTCGCCGTGGCCGTGCTGCTGGACGCGACCCTCGTGCGCACCATCGTGGTTCCCGCTGTGATGACCTCGCTCGAGAAGGGCCTCTGGTGGGCGCCGAGGTGGTTGCATCCGATCTACGCCCGCTTCGGGATGCGGGAGTAGGGCGGCGGCTACACCGAGGTCGGCTCGTCCAGGTCGTCGTGGTGGATCCGGTCGGCCAGGCTGCCCAACGGCTCTCCGGTGCCGCCCCACTGCTCGGCGATGATCTCCGCGGCGATGGACACGGCCGTCTCTTCCGGGGTTCGGGAGCCGAGATCCAGCCCGATGGGGCTGTGCAACCTTGCCAGCTCCGCCTCGCCCACACCTGCCTCGCGGAGCCGGGTCAGTCGGTCCTCGTGAGTGCGCCGAGACCCCATCGCACCGATGTAGGCGAATGGGCCGCGGGTCAGGGCCACCTTGAGGAGCGGCACGTCGAATTTCGGGTCGTGGGTGAGCACGCAGACGACGGTGCGCTCATCCACGAGCCCGGCCGCGACCTGCTCGGCCAGGTAGCGGTGCGGCCAGCCGACGATGACCTCGTCGGCCTCCGGGAACCGGGCCGGCGTGGCGAAGACCTCGCGGGCATCGCAGACGGTGACACGGTAGCCGAGGAAGGAAGCCAGCCGGGCCAGGGCGGCCGCGAAATCGATGGCGCCGAACACCAGCATCCGTGGGCGCGGGGCGTAGCTGTTGACGAAGACCCGCATGCCCTCACCGCGTCGTTCACCGTCGGGACCGTAGGTGAGGGTGCGGTTGCGTCCGGCGGCCAGCAGCCCGCGAGCATCGTCGCCGATAGCCCGGTTCGCCCGTTCGGAGCCCAGATCGCCGTCGAAGCCGTGCGGCCGGATTATCAGGTGTCGGCCCAGACGGCTGGGATCGGGGTGCGCGATCACGGTCGCGACCCCTACCGGGGCCGATCCGGTGATGTCCTGCTCCACAGCGGCCAGCTCCGGGAAGCTCACCTGGCTGACTGGCTCGACGAAGACGTCGAGGATGCCGCCGCAAGTCAGACCAACGGAGAAGGCGTCGTCGTCGCTGATGCCGTAGCGCACCAGCACCGGCCGCCCATCCTCGATCACCTGGGTCGCGAGGTCGTAGACGGCACTTTCGACACAGCCGCCGGAGACCGAGCCGACCACCTCCCCGTCGGCGGTGACCAGCATCGACGCGCCGGCCGGCCGGGGGGCGGACTGGAAGGTGCGCACGACGGTGGCCAGGCCGGCAATGCCGCCGGCCTGCCATCCCGTCAGCAGCGGGTTCAGAACCTCACGCACAGGTGGTGACCCTTCCGGTTTCGCTCATCCGGGTCTACCGACCGCCGGCGCGGCGGCCGATCCAATAGGCGACAAACGCCACCGCTGCGATCACGCCGAGTAGCCTGGGCAGGCTGCTGAGCTGATCCACCACGATGCCCTTGGCCAGATCGAGGGCGTTCAGGCTGGTCTCGGCGGGCGGCTGCGGCGCCCGGGAGGTAGGCGCCGTCGTGATGAGGGGCCGGGCCGGCGGTGCGGCGGGCGGAGCCGTCGCGGTTCCCGTCCCACTGACCGTCTCGGCGGTCTTCCCGGTCGTGGCCCCGGCAGCAGGCACCGCCGGTTCCGGAGCCGGACCCGTGACCATGGCCTGCAGGTTCTCGGCGAAGAGGGCCATCATCTGGTCCGTGACGCTGCCGATGATGCTGCGCCCCGTCGCGGCCACCTTGCCGGAAAGCGCCACCTCGGCACTGACCGTGCCCTGGGTCTCGCCCTCCGCCTCGACGAGGGTGAGGGTGGCCGTACCCTGCGCCGTGCCCTGGCCGCGGGTCTCCTGAGCGCGCCCCTCGAACACGGCGCGGTGCGCGGTCGCATCGCGTTCGAGAACGGTCATCTGACTTCTGTACTGAATGGTCACCGGACCCAGTTTCACTTTCATTCCGACCTGATAGGCGTCATCCGAAAGCTTGTTCAGCACCTGTGCCCCCGGAACGCAGCCGGCGACACGTTCGAAGTCCATCAGAGTCTTCCACACCTCGTCGATCGGTGCGACGACGGAGAACGTGCTGTTGATGTGCATCAACGGGTCCTCGTATTCTCGTGTGGGTACGAACGGTCGGTGCGAATCGCCGCCGTAACTTCTGCCAGGGCCGCATAGCTGTGCCCGCTGACGAACGCGTCGACAAAGGGCAACGCGGCCGCCATGCCGCCCACCACCGGCTGGTAGTGCAAAGCGATCTTCCTGGGGTTGACCCAGATGATGCGGTAGACCAGGCGCCGCAGGCGGGCCATCTGGGTGTGCACCGATTCCGGGTCGTCCAGCGCCCACCCATCCGAGATGATCACGACGACGGCCCCGCGGGCGAGGCCACGTCGACCCCAGGCATCCGTGAAATGGCGGATGCTTTCTGCCAGCCTGGTGCCGCCTGCCCAGTCCTGGGTGCTGGTGGCAGCCCGTGCCAGAGCCTGGTCCGGGTCGCGCGCCGCGAGCTGACGGGTCAGCCGGGTTAATCCGGTCGAGAAGATGAAGGCCTCGGCCTCCGCGACCGCGCCCTGCAGGAGCGACAGGAAAACCCGCGTGTACGGCTCCATCGACTCGGACACATCGCACAGCAGGATCAAACGGCGCAGTCGCGTGCGCCGGCGCCGGTAGACCAGGCGCACCGGTTCCCCGCCGCTGTGCTGCGCCGCCCTGACCGTGCGGCGCAGGTCCAGCCTCGGGGCGCTCCGGGAGCTCTTCCAGGTGCGGCTGCTGACGCATTCCGGCGTGGCGAGGGCGATCCGGCGCACCAGGCGACGCATCTGGGCGACCTCGTCCGGAGCCAGGACCGACGGCTGAAGCAGCGGCGCCTGGTCCGCCGCGATCGCGCAGCACAAAGTCCAGTTCGAAGAGCTTGTTGATGACGATCAGCCACTCGGGTCTGGCCAGACGGAGCTCCATCATCGGCTGACGACTGTGCCCGCCCGCGATGACCCGGGACTCCGGACCATGGCGCTCGAGTCGGGTGATCGCATCGTCGACCGTGCTGGCGCGCACATGGTCGAGAGAAGCTGGAATCGTGTCACATAGCGCTCCGGGGCCGCCGGGTTGTCAACGCGAATCGGGACGCCTCCGGGCCGCCGGGGAGTCGGCCGCCGGGAGCGACCGTCCCGCAGCGGAGAACGTCGAGGGTTCAGTGGCGGTCCCGCAACGGGAAAGGCCCCGGCGACGAATCGCCGGGGCCTCATGCACTGTCTCAACCAGCGCCCGTCCGTTCACAGCAGAACCATGACCGGAAGTCTGTACTCAGCATACAGGCACGGTGATCGGTGCCGGGGGATGGTCAGGTTCGGGTCGGCGGCCGGAGTCGTCCCCGGGCCCGAGGGCCCCGGAGCGCAGCCCCAGCTCGTGTTCGGCGACGGTGCGCACGAGACCGCGCAGCCGCTGTGCATGGCCGTAGCGCACGATGGCGTGCGCGTTCAGCCCGTCGATGATCGCCAAAAGCTGCCAGGCGACGGCGTCCGGGTCGATCGCCCGAAATTCGCCGCGCGCGCAGCCGGTGTGCAGCAGGACGGCCAGGAACGCCTGCCAGGCGTCCATCTGAACGCCCACCTCCACGGCGAGCGCAGGGTGGCGTCGGCCGAGGCTCCAGGCGTCGAGCCAGACCGCGGTCACGGTGCTGCGTTCGGGTCCGAGCAGAGTGTCGATCAGCGTCTGCAGGGCCGCCACGGCTGTCTCGCAGGGCGCCAGCTCCTCCGCCACCTCGCCGATCTCGGCGGCCACGATCGCCCCGAAAGTGGAAGCCACCAGGGAGTCCATGCTCGGTTGGTAGTGACTGACCAGGGCCGGGGTCACCCCGATCCGGGAGGCGACCGCACGCAGTGTGAGGGCCGACAAGCCCTCGTCAAGGGCGATCTCCCGGGCGGCGCGGGCGATTTCCGCCGCCCGCTCGATCGGTGCTTTGCGCCGCGATGCGCTCGGATCGGTTGACATGAAACCTGAGTCTATATATCTTTAGCCAACGGTTATTGATCAAGTGATCAATTATTCCGCAGGGAGGTCTCGTCATGCTCGTGATCAACGCGCCCGGCATCGCCGAACCGCTGACCCGCACGTCGGGCGAGGCCCGGCCGCCGCTCCGGGTCGGGCTCGTGCAGCACCGCTGGCACGTCGACGAAAACACGCTGCGCGCGGAGCTGGCCGAGGGCATCCGTCTGGCCTCCGATCAGGGTGCCCGCGTCGCCTTCCTGCCCGAGCTGACGCTGCGCAAATACCCCGGCAACTCACGGGCACAGGGTGTGCCGAAGCTGACGGCCGAGGACCTGCTGACCGGACCGACCTTCGCCTTCGCGGCTGAGCAGGCCAAATTGCACGGCGTCGTCGTGCACGCCTCCCTCTACGAGAGACCGGACGCAGAGGATGCACCGGAGGACCCGCGTGGTTACAACACGGCCATCCTGGTCTCGCCGACCGGTCGGCTGCTCGGTCGCACGCGCAAACTGCACATCCCGGTCACCGAGGGCTACTACGAGGACACCTGGTTCCGACCGGGCCCAGCCGAGGACGCGTATCCCGTCTATGCGCCGGAGGAACTGGGCGGTGCCCGGATCGGGCTGCCCACCTGCTGGGACGAATGGTTCCCCGAGGTGTCGCGGCTGTACGGCCTCGGTGGCGCCCAGCTGCTGGTCTACCCCACGGCGATCGGCTCGGAGCCCGGCTTCCCCGCGTTCGACACCCAACCGCTCTGGCGGCAGGTGATCGTGGCCAACGGGATCACCAGCGGCCTCTTCATGGTGGTGCCCAATCGTCACGGCGACGAGGGCGACCTGACCTTTTACGGCTCCTCTTTCATCTCTGACCCCTACGGTCGTGTGCTCGTGCAGGCTCCCCGTGACGAGTCCGCGGTGCTGGTTGCCGACCTCGACCTGGCACAACGGGAGGAGTGGCTCACGCTGTTTCCCTTCCTGGCCACCCGACGGCCGGACAGCTATGCGGGGCTGACCACGCCGGTCGACCCGGCTCATCCGTTCGGTGCGATGGTGACGTCGGGGGAGTCGTGACCTGGCTGATGCCGGCGGAGACCGCGCCGCAGGACCGGGTCTGGATGGCATTCCCGGTGGACGGCTACACGCTCGGCCCGGATGCGTATTCCGCCGACGAGGCGCGCGGCACCTGGACCGCGGTTGCCCACGCGGTCCTCGAATTCGAACCCGTCACCATGGTCGTCGACCCGGCCGAGGTGGCGACCGCTCGGCGGTACCTCTCCGCGGAAATCGAAATCATCGAGGCACCACTTGACGACGCCTGGATGCGCGACATCGGCCCGTCCTTCGTGCTGGGTGATGACGGGCAGCTGGGGGCGGTGGACTGGGCATTCAACGGTTGGGGTGCCCAGGATTGGGCGCGCTGGGGCAAAGACATGGAGGTAGGCAGGCTCGTCACCGCCGCCTCTGGCGCGAGTGCGATCTCCTCGGTGCTCGTGAACGAGGGCGGCGGCATTCACGTCGACGGCGCGGGAACGGTGCTGGCCACGCAGACCGTTCAACTGGATCCGGGCCGGAACCCCTACGTCGACCGGGCGAGGATCGAGGCCGAGTTCGCCCGTACCCTCGGCGCCACCCGCCTGGTCTGGCTGCCGCGCGGCCTGAGCCGGGACCAGCAGCGCTACGGAACCCGCGGCCACGTCGATATGGTGGCCGCCCTCCCGTCGCCCGGAACGGTGTTGATACACGCGCAGAACGACCCGGCCCACCCGGACTATGCCGTGACCAGGCAGCTCCGCGCCGTTCTCGCCGAGGAGACGGATGCGGCGGGCCGGCCGTTCACCATCGTCGACCTGCCGGCACCGGCCGCACTCACGGACGAGGACGGCTTCGTGGACTACAACTACGTCAACCACCTCGTCGTCAACGGCGGCGTGATCGCCTGCGGCTTCGGCGAGGAACGGGCCGACCAGGTCGCCCGGGAGATCCTGGCCGCGGCGTATCCGGGCCGAACGGTCGTGTCGGTCGAGGCGCGGCCGTTGTTCGCGCGCGGCGGCGGCATCCACTGCATCACCCAGCAGCAGCCATCGGCCGGGTAGTACGCCGCGCCACGCTTGCTGCCGCAAGGTGAACGTTCAGGGGACTGTGGCACGATTGACAGGTTGGCCGCCGGGAATTCGGCTAGTCGGCGCCACCGGGACGCCGCATGCAGCACGATCTGAATCGAGTCAGTTTGAAGTTCATCGTTGGGGAAACCCTCGTCTATCCGCACCACGGTGCGGTCACCCTTACCGAGCTCTCCACCATAACGCTGAAGGGCGTCGCCCAGCCGGCGATGACGCTGCGCGTGCATTCGTCGCAGCTCACAATCCAACTTCCCATCGCGAATGCGGGGCTTGTCGGAGTGCGTGACGTCATCGATGCCGCTGGGCTGGAAGAGGTCTACAAGGTTCTACGCGAGCCGTTCACGGAGGAAGCAACGAACTGGAGCCGCCGGTTCAAAGCGAATCAAGAGAAGATGGCGAGTGACAGCGTGACGCGCGTCGCCGAAGTCGTCCGGGACCTGTGGCGCCGCGAACAGGACGGCGGCGTGTCCGCCGGTGAGAAGCGGATGCTCGCCAAGTCCCGTCAACTCCTCGAGTCTGAGCTGGCGCTGGCGCTCGGCACATCGCCGGAAGACACCGTCCTGGCTTTGGACGAGGTTCTCTCCGGAGCCCTCACCGAAGCGGTCTAGCCCCGCGCGGCGGTTCGACGCCCAAGCGATCCACCGACACGACGACGTGTCGGATGCCTTCCACGAGCGGGTGCTCGGGCCGTCGATGATTTACCGCCGCCCGTGCTTTCCGCGTCCCGGTACATCCCTGACGAGGTGCAGGAGAACTAATACCGGCTCCTGGTCGAGAAATTGCGGCCGAAGACCGTCGACCGACTCCTCGAAGTCGGATGCGGATGCGGCTGCGGCTCTTGGCCTGCCTGAGGGGAACGAGCGGTTCGCGCGGTCATGGATGGCTCTCCGAATGTGTCTTACGCCCGTTGTCCAGATAGCCACCGAGGAGTATCTTCCGCAAAGGTGGGGCGGGACGCTGGCTCACCCGATGCCAGGCGGGTCGTCCCTTGTTGAGAGGATTACTCATGAAACGCATGGTACTGGGGTGCGTTGTCGCACTCGGACTTGTTTTCGTCGGCGCCACTTCGGCTCAGGCTGGCGAGACCAGTGGCAATGGCAGTCCGGTCCCGGGCGCAACGAACGCGAGTTCGGCGTGCGCCTATTCGGGCCGGGACCTCCCCGATGCTGAGGAAAACCAGCCGCCCCAATTCAACGACGACTTCGTCACGGACGGGCGCGTGCAGAGCTACGGGCGGTTCGTCAGCCACGGCTTCAAGGATCTGGTGCCCAGCCCGGGCGAAGCCTGCCGCGGCAACGTGACGTTTGAGGAATAGGCTGCCAAGCCGCGACCTCGGGCAACTGCGAGCACAGCCCCTACGATCTTCCCTTGGTCGCTGACCTCTGGCCGCGACGCGGCCGGTCAGAGGGCCATCATGATCGTGACGGCTTCGCGGTTGCCCCGTCACGGTTGGCGACGGGGATGCGTCGGAGTTCACCGTGCGGTCGAAGACCCTCCGGGATCGACGGTCCCGTCGAGGATCGCCGGCATGAGGTGTGCGATCCAGGCGCGCACGGGAGAGGAGCCGATGATCGGTTGACAGTAGGTGGCACCAACCAGTTCTTCAGTGGCGATCGCCTGCGGGGAAAGCGGGCGGCGCCGAGCATGTCGGCGGTGAGGCTGCCGCCGGCGGACCTCCGATACGGGGTGATGGCGAGGAGACTGCGTTCCGGCCGGAGAAACGTTCGACCATAAAAAAATAGGCCGCGCAACCGGTATCGATTGTCGCGACCTATTTCCACATGACGAGTCGGAATGATCCGAATCTAATTTCTGTGCCCGAGGGGGGACTTGAACCCCCACGCCCATAAGGGCACTAGCACCTCAAGCTAGCGCGTCTGCCATTCCGCCACCCGGGCCGAGTGTTCCAGCGGCCGTTCCCGGCCACCGAATATGTAATCTAGCACGGATTTCGAGGCCCTCCAGCCGCGCCCACCGTCGCCCGCCGGCGGCGAGGCCCGGTAGCGTGACACGCATGCTTTCCTTTGCTGACAACACGCCGGCCGACGCTGCACTGGACCTCACGGCCACGATCGCTCGCGACCTCATCCGTTTCGACACGACCAACTATGGCGAGGGCCGTTCGAACGGCGAAACGGATGCCGCCGAGTACGTCGAGGCGAACCTGCGGTCTCTCGGCCTCGCCCCGCAGCTGTTCGATTCAGAACCGGGCCGCACGAGTGTCGTCGTGCGCGTTCCGGGTCGTGACAGCAGCCGCGGGGCGCTGGTGGTCCACGGCCACCTCGACGTCGTTCCCGCTGACCCGGAGGCCTGGTCGGTGGACCCGTTCGCCGGCGTGATCAAGGACGGCCTCCTGTGGGGCCGCGGAGCCGTTGACATGAAGAACATGGACGCCATGATGCTCGCGTCGCTCCAAAACATCCTCGGCTCCGGCCAGGAACCGGCCCGTGAACTGATCGTGGCGTTCTTCGCCGACGAGGAGGCCGGGGGAGTGCTCGGCTCACACTACCTCGTCGACACCCGTCCGGAGCTCTTCCAGGGCGCCACCGAGGCCATCAGCGAGGTCGGGGGCTACTCGATCACGCTCGGCGGTCAGCGTGCCTACCTGCTCCAGACGGGCGAGAAGGCGCTGATCTGGATCAAGCTTGTGGCGCGGGGCGAGGCGGCCCACGGGTCCCGGCTGATCCGTAGCAACGCCGTGACCCGGCTCGCCGAGGCTGTCGCCAAGGTCGGACGACGCGAGTGGCCGATCCGTCTGACCGAGACCACCACCCAGCTGTTGGCGGAGCTGGCACGGGTGCTCGACGTCGACCCCCAACGTGTTGGTCCCGACGAGCTGGCCCTCGCCACTGGCACGGCATCGGGCTTCATCCAAGCGAGCCTGCGCACCACGACCAATCCCACCGTTCTGCACGCCGGGTACAAGCACAACGTCATCCCGGACCGGGCCGAGGCGCTCATCGACATCCGCACCCTGCCCGGCGACGAGGATTCCGTACTCGCCGAAGTGGCCGCGCTGGTCGGCCCCGACATCGAGATCGTGATCATGCACCGCGACATCGGTCTCGAAACAGAATTCGGCGGGCCCCTCGTCGACGCGGTCGTCGAGACCCTTGGCCGACACGATCCGGGCGCTCCGGTGCTGCCCTACCTGCTCTCCGCCGGCACGGACAACAAGGCCCTCAGCACCCTCGGGATCAAGGGTTACGGTTTTGCCCCGCTCAAGCTCCCCGCCGACCTCGATTTCCCGGCGATGTTCCACGGGGTCGACGAACGGGTGCCTCTCGACGCGTTAGTGTTTGGCAGGCAGGTCCTGACCGACCTGCTCTCGAACTACTGAACAGCAAAAGGGCATTTCGTGAACTTCATCGACGCACTCATCCTGGGACTCGTGCAGGGACTTACCGAATTCCTCCCGGTCTCCTCCAGCGCCCACATCCGTATCGTCGGGGAATTCCTAGGAACCGGAGGTGACCCGGGAGCCCGCTTCACCGCGATCATCCAGATCGGTACCGAGGCTGCCGTGGTGATCTACTTCTGGCGCGATATCGTGCGCATCATCGGGCAGTGGTCCAAGTCCCTCGTCGGCAAGGTTCCGCGCGCCGACCCGGACGCGCGGATGGGCTGGCTGATCATCCTCGGATCGCTGCCCATCGTGGCGCTCGGCCTGCTCTTCCAGGACCAGATCGAGTCCTCGCTCCGCAACCTGTGGATTACCGCCAGCGTGCTGATCGGCTTCGGCCTCCTGCTCGGCATCGCCGACTACGTCGGGGCCAATCGCCGCCGGCTGGGCGACCTCACCGTGCCCCATGGCATCGTCTATGGCTTCGCCCAAGCCCTCGCGTTGATCCCCGGCGTATCCCGCTCGGGAGGCACGATCACCGCCGGCCTGTTCATGGGGTACGAGCGCGCCGCCGCCGCCCGCTACGCTTTCCTGCTCGCCATCCCGGCCGTTCTCGGCAGCGGGCTGTTCCAGGTGTACAAATCGATCGTCAAGCCGTGCCTGGAGGGTGCGACAAACTGCACCCCGGAGATTTTCGGCCCGTGGGACACCCTGGCGGCCACGGTCATCGGCTTCGTCGTCGCCCTGTTCGTGATCAAGTTCTTCATGAGCTATATCTCCAGACGTAGCTTCCTGCCGTTCGTGATCTACCGCATCGTGCTCGGCCTCGTGCTGATCGGCCTGCTGGTGACGAACACCATCTCCGCCTAGTTAGGCTGGGAGGATGCGTGCCTGGCGACGACCCGAAATTCCGCAACTCCCCGGTCAGTCCGGCGCACCCTGGCTGCACGATACCGCCACCGCGGCCCTGATCGAGGCCAAACCCACTGACGTCGCCCGGCTGTACGTGTGTGGGATCACCCCCTACGACGCCACGCACCTCGGCCATGCGGCCACCTACCTGGCCTTCGACACTCTGCAGCGGGTCTGGCTGGACGGCGGCTATCGGGTGCACTACGCCCAGAACGTGACGGATGTCGACGACCCGCTCCTCGAGCGAGCCGCCGCCACCGGCGTCGACTGGGAGGTTCTCGCCGAGTCGCAGGTGAACCTCTTCCGCACCGACATGGAGGCACTGGGGATCATCCCGCCAAACGACTATGTCGCCGTCACCGAGGTCATCGACGAGATTGCGGATGCCGTGGCCCAGCTCTGGGATGCCGGCCTCGCGTACCCGGTCCCCGTGGACGCGGCCGCCGCAGGCGCGCCCGAGCCGACGGCGGCCGCCGGTTCCGACATCTACTTCGACATTGAGGCCGCGCAGCGCGCGACCTCGTGGACGCTCGGCGACGAGAGCAATCTCGACTCCGAGGCCATGCTCACCCTGTTCTCCGAACGCGGGGGAGACCCGGCCCGTCCCGGCAAGCGGGACGTCCTCGACCCGCTGCTCTGGCGCTCGGCCCGCCCCGGGGAACCGTCCTGGGCGTCGCGCGTCGGCGCCGGCCGTCCGGGCTGGCACATTGAGTGTTCGGTCATCGCACTGAAGGAACTCGGCACGGACTTCACGGTGCAGGGCGGCGGCAGCGATCTGATCTTCCCGCACCACGACATGAGTGCGGGGCACGCGGCAGCCCTATCCGGGCATCCGCTGGCCGGCGTCTACAGCCACACCGGCATGGTGGCCTATCAGGGCGAGAAGATGAGCAAGTCGCTCGGAAATCTGGTGCTCGTGTCCAAACTGCGCACCGCGGGAACCGACCCGCGAGCAATCCGCCTGGCCCTGCTCGACCAGCACTACCGCGCCGATTGGGAGTGGACGAACGCGCACCTTCGGGCGGCGGTGGCCCGCCTCGCGACCTGGACCGCGGCCTTCGGGACAGCGGGCACGGCCGGAACCCTCGACACGCACGCGGTCATCGAACGGCTGCGGGCCGCCCTCGCCGCCGACCTCGACACCCCGAGCGCGCTGGCGGTCGTGGATGCCGCCGCAGCCGACTCCGACAGAGTCGACGATCCGGCACTGCTGGCCCGCGCGGTCGACGCGCTGCTCGGCGTGGCTCTTTAGGGCTGGCGGGGCGAGTCGGTCGGCGGGCGCCCCTCGCCGGGGCCGTCCCGGCCATCGCCGCGCTTGCGCAGGTATTTCTCGAATTCCTGGGCGATCGCTTCGCCGCTGGCCTCCGGGGAATCGACCGTGTCGCGAGCCTGTTCGAGCTGCCCGATATAGGCCGCCATCTCGTCGTCCTCGGCCGCCAGCGTGTCGATGCCGCTTTGCCATTCATCGGCCTCGCTCACCAGGTCGCCGCGCGGGATGACGACATCGATGATCTCCTCAAGCTTGTCGATCAGTGCCAGCATCGCCTTCGGCGACGGCGCATTGTGCACGTAGTGGGGGACGGACGCCCAGATCGACAGGGTCGGAATGCCGACCTCCTCCGCGGCGATCGCGAGCACGCTCAGGATGCCGACGGGGCCTTCGTAGGTGCTGCGCTCAACCTGAAGTTCGGCTCGTACCTGCGGGTTGTCGCTGGAGACGAAGATGGAGATAGGCCGGGTGTGAGGAACGTCGGCCAGCATCGCCCCGAGGAACACGATGCCGCCGACATCCGCGGCGAGGGCGGCGTCGAGAATCTCTGCGGCGAATCCCTTCCAGCTGCGGGACGGTTCCGTTCCAAGGAGCAGATAGATGTTTCCGGCGTTCGTGCCGCTGACGCGCAGCTGGGCGTCGTCGGCCAGGGGAGCCCCGGCCTCGGCGGGGGTCGTCGGTCCGTAGAGTACCGCACCCGGCCACTCCAGTTTGCGCCGGCCGTCTTCGCCGCCGGCCGAAATGGTGGGCCGGTTGAACTGATAGTCGAAGTAGATCTCTGGGTCGATCTCCGCGACCGGGGAGACATCCAGCAGATCTTTCAGGGTGCCCACGGCGCCGGTCGCCGCCTCGCCGGCGTCGTTCCAACCCTCGAACGCCACCACCAGGAGGCGACCGTTGAGGAACCCATTAGCCTCTGTCACTGTCCGAAACCTCTTTCGACGGGGTGCCCCGCACGGCGCACCATCCATCAAGGATAGGCGGTGCCCCCTACACTTGAACTCCGTGAACGCGATCCGAATCAATTCCCCCCTGCCTGCGGCCGTGCTCTGGGACATGGACGGCACCATCGTGGACTCCGAGCCGTACTGGATGCGGGCCGAGACGGAACTGGTCGAGTCCTTCGGCGGCGTCTGGTCCCACAGCGACGCCATGCTGCTGGTCGGTTCCGGCCTCGAGGGTTCCGCGGTCATCCTGCAGGATCGGGGCGTCGATCTGGCCGGCGACGCCATCGTGCACCGGCTCACCAGCCGTGTCCAGGAACTCCTGAGAACCTGCGGTGCCCCGTGGCGGCCCGGCGCGCTCGAGCTGCTCGCCGAGCTCAAGACCGCCGGCGTCCCCATGGCGCTGGTCACCATGTCACAGCAGCGGATGGCACGACAGATCGCCGAACTTGTCGGATTCACCGCCTTCGACACCATTATCGCCGGCGATATGGTCACGAACAGCAAGCCGCATCCAGAGGCGTACCTGACGGCTGCCGGGCTGCTCGGCGTCGACCCCGAGCACTGCATCGCGGTCGAGGACTCCATTCCGGGCATCGCGGCCGCCGTGGCATCCGGGGCCGTCGTCGTCGGCGTCCCGCACATGGTCTCCCTGCCCGAGAGTGCGCACTACGAGCTCTGGCCGACCCTCGCCGGTCGCACTCTGCACGGTTTCACCTCGCTGTACACCGCCCGTCGCGGATCCCTCGGCCGCAAGCCGGCCCCGACCGACCCACACTGACCCGAGAGCAAGGACGTAACGCACGCATGAGCGACAATCAGGTCATCCAAAACAGTGGACCCTTCCGGATCGGCGACCGGGTACAGCTGACCGGACCCAAGAACAAACTGAACACGATCACCCTGGAACCAGGCAAGGTCTTCCACACCCACCGGGGAATCCTGGCGCACGATGACGTCATCGGTGTCTCGGACGGCTCGGTCGTCACGAACAACGTCGGCGTGGAGCACCTCGCCTTGCGGCCGTTGCTGAACGACTTCGTGATGTCGATGCCGCGAGGCGCTGCCATCATCTATCCCAAGGACGCCGCCCAGATCATCGCGCAGGCCGATATCTTCCCGGGGGCGACTGTGGTGGAGGCCGGCGTCGGTTCCGGCGCCCTGTCGCTCTGGCTGCTGCGCGCCATCGGCCCCGCCGGGAGGCTGGCCTCATTCGAACGCCGCAGCGAGTTCGCGGATGTCGCCCGTGACAATATCGCGACCTTTCTCGGGTCTGATCCCGCCAACTGGAGCATCACGCTCGGCGACCTCGCCGATACCCTCCCCGACACGATGCCGGCCCAGAGCGTGGACCGGGTCGTGCTCGACATGCTCGCGCCCTGGGAGTGCCTGGGCTCTGTTTCGGACGCGCTCAAGCCAGGCGGAGTGCTGCTCTGCTACGTGGCCACGGTGACCCAACTCTCGCGGGTGGCCGAGGCCATTCGTGCGACCGCTTTCTACACGAACCCGGACTCGAACGAGACCATGGTTCGCGGGTGGCACGTCGAGGGTCTCGCCGTGCGGCCCGATCACCGGATGATCGGGCACACGGGTTTCCTGATCACGGCCCGCCGTCTCGCCCCGGACACGATTCTTCCCGAATTGAAGCGCCGTCCGTCGAAGACCGACTTCTCCGATGCCGATGTGGAGGCCTGGACGCCGGGCGCCCTCGGCGAACGCAGTGTCAGCTCGAAGGTCATGCGCAAGCGCGTGCGGATGGCCGAGACAGGCGCGGCCATCTCGAAGGCTCGCGGGCTCGACGCGGGCGAACCCGACGACCTCGCACCCAACGCCCGTTAGGATTGTTTCGGCCTGTCATCCGGCCCCGAATTTGCCCCTGTCCCGCATAATCGCCTGCCCCACACTGAAATGAGATCCCGTGCGTAGAGCTCCTGCACTCATCGCTTCCGCTGGCCTGCTGGTCGCGGTCCTCACCGGCTGCAGCACCCCCGTCGACGCCGCAGACTGCCAGGCGCCGGTCACGAAGGGGGCAGCGTCGAAGCTCGTGTCGGTGTCGGGCGAATTCGGCTCCGCGCCGACGGTGGACTTCCCGACCCCGTTGAAGACGGACTCCACCCAGGCCAGTGAGATCATCGCCGGCACGGGTGCCGGTCTCGTCCCGGATCAGCTGGTCAAGCTCGACCTCAGCCTCTACAACGGTACGACGGGTGCGTTGATCAGCGCGGGAGAGTACGACGGGGTCAACCAGGCCAGCATCGTCCTGGACGACGAACAGTCGCTCCCGGGCCTGGCGATGGGCCTGGAGTGCGCCCAGGTCGGATCCCGGCTGGCTCTCATCGTCTCCCCGGACGACGGGCTCGGTCCGGCCGGCGGAGACCCCAACAGTGGCATCGGCGCCGACGACTCGCTGGTCTTCGTGATCGACGTCGTGCGAGCCAACCTGCTCCGGGCCAACGGCGCCAACCAGTCGGTCGCGAGCGGGCTTCCGTCCGTTGTCCTTGCGACTGATGGAACCCCCGGCCTCACCATTCCGTCGAGTGAGCCGCCGACCGAGCTGCAGATCGGCGTCCTCAAGAAGGGCGATGGCGAGCAGGTCGCGGAAGGCGACACTGCGACCCTGCACTACACGGGCGTGCTCTGGAACGAGAACACGGTCTTCGATTCCAGCTGGCAGACCGGGAAACCGGCCGAGTTCCTGATCGTGGACGGTTCGAAGACCGAGGGCGGGCTGATCCCCGGGTTCGCCCAGGCCATCATCGGGCAGACTGTCGGTTCGCAGGTCATCGCCGTCATCCCGGCCGATCAGGCTTATGGTGATGAGGCCTCGCAGAAGATCCCCGCAGGCTCAACGCTCGTGTTCGTCGTCGATATCCTCGGCGTGAACTAAGTCTCGGCCTGCAAGCGGCGGATAGACTCGCAGCGTGCCGTCCACCATTGAAAAGAACAGCCGTGTTTCGGTAGAAGAACGCCTGTTCAGCCTGGTACTTGCGCTTATCGCAACGGAAGTCGGGTTGACCAAGGCCGATATTCTGTCCACCGTGCAGGGGTACCGCCAGCGCTATCTCCCCGGCGGAGACAACGCGAGCCTGGAGCGGCAGTTCGAACGAGACAAAGACGACATCCGCGAACTGGGCATTCCGCTCGAGGTGGTTGAGCCGCCGGACGATCCCGGGAGCAACCACCATTTGCGCTACCGCATCCCCAAGGGACTCTACGAGCTTCCGGCGGACGTGACTTTCAGTCCGGACGAGCTCATGCTGCTGAAGCTTGCCGCGACGGTCTGGCGGGAGGGCTCCCTGTCTGCGGAGTCCAGGCGTGCGATGACTAAACTGCATGCGCTGGGCATCGACTCGAGCGATCCCGTGCTCGGTTACTCGCCGTCCCTGCGCGTGCGGGAGGCGTCCTTCGAACCGCTCAGCAAGGCAATGGATCGCGGTCAGGTTGTGGCATTCCTCTATCTGAAGCCCGGCGAGGCGGCGGCGCGCCGCCGTCAGGTCGAGCCCCGCGCCATGGTGTTGCACGACGGACGATGGCACCTGTTCGGCACCGACCAGGATGCTGCGGCAACCCGCACGTACCTGCTCTCCCGGATCGTGGGCCCGGTGGTGACGGTCCCCGGAGCCTCGTTCGTGGCGCACGGTGACGGTCAGGGGCAGGAAGCGCTCAGCGAGCTCGAGGCGCTGTGGACCGCCAACATCGCCGTGATCGCCGCCCGGCCGGGCAGCGATGCCGCGGTGAGACTGTCGAAACGAGTCGCCCCGGGAGAGATTCGAACGAACGCGGACGCATCCGCTCTCCACCTGAACTTCACCGATCTCAACGTGTTCGCCGACGAGCTCGCCGGCTACGGCCCGGAGGTTCTGGTGCACTCGCCCGCGGCCCTGCGCACGGCGGTCCGGTCCCGCCTGATCACCGTGCGGGATGCCCACACCGATTTCGATCTGAATGTGCACCCGGATACCACGACGGCGGCCGACGAATGAACGGCGGTCCGGCACTCGGAGCATCCGACAAGCTGACCTTCCTCCTGGCGCTGGTTCCCTTCCTGATGGACCATGACCGCATCAGCGTGACCGACGTCGCCGCGCACTTCGGGGTGTCGCCTGACCGGGTGCGGGACGCGGTCAATCTCATCGCGGTTTCCGGCATCCCCGGGGAAACCCGCCAGTACCTGCACGGCGACCTGTTCGATATCCATTGGGACGAGTTCGAAACGAACGACCTCATCGTGCTCACCCACCTCGTGGCCATCGACGACTCGCCGCGCTTCTCCGCCCGAGAAGCCGCCGCGCTGATCGCCGGCCTTCAATACCTGTCGTCGCTACCGGAGAATGCCGACGTCGACGCGATCGCGTCGCTGATGGCGAAACTCACCCGCAGCGCCTCAGCGGCTCCCAGCCAAGTTGCCGTCTCCGGCACGGATGCCCGCAGCAGTATTTCGGTCGTGCAAGCCGCGGTCCGCGGCGGAGTACAGATCGAGTTCGACTACCTGAATGCCCGCGGCGAGAATGAACTGCGCCGGGTCGACCCGTGGCGCATCCAGTCTGTGGACCGGGACTGGTACCTGCGCGGCTGGTGCCACCTCCGCGAAGCGGCCCGCACCTTTCGCCTCGACCGAATGAGCGATCTGCACGTGACCGACGTGCCGACCAACCCCCGGTCCGCCGATGCTGTGCCGACCGAGACCCTCTTCGAGGGCTCCGCGTCCGACCAGGATGTGACGGTTGAACTCCCGACGTCTGCCGTTCCGCTGCTCGCAGACTACGCACCATACGGCGCCCCCGGCGCACACGGGGACCGCGTGCGGAGGACACTCAAAGTGGCTCACTATCACGGCCTCAAACGCCTCGTCACCGGCCTCGCCGGAGTCGTGGAAGTGGTTGACCCGGCCGAGGCGCGCGCGGTCGTGCGCGAGTGGGCGGCCGCCGGCGTGGCCCGCTACGACGAGTCCGAACCGACAGACGCGGGGGAGTAGATGATGCCGTGGTGGTCGTGGGCACTGATCTGGATCGGCCTGGTGCTCGGCCTGCTCGCGATGCTGGCCTGGTTCGGATTCGCCCTGTTCAAGAAGGTCATGGCCACACTGGAGGCCCTTCAAGAACTCGGCGATCTTGTCGCTGACGTCACCCGGGGGCAGGAGATGCCGCCGTCGGACCGGTTCCAACCGGCCGTCTTCACAAAGCCCGCCGACCTCTACCGCGCTCTCGAACTGTTTCAGCGTGACCGGGCGCAACGTCGACAGCGGCGGCGGGATTCCTCGATCGCCAGAGGTAAACTGTTTATAACTCAACCATTGACCCAGAGGACAGATACTGATGCTTAACAACCTGACCGGATGGCACTTCCTGATCATCCTCGTCATCGTTCTGCTTCTGTTCGGTGCGCCCAAGCTTCCCGGCCTCGCCCGCAGCCTCGGGCAGTCCATGAAGATTTTCAAGAACGAGATCAAGAGCGATAAAGAAGACGCCGAAACCACCGGCAGCGCTGAGGACTCTTCGAAGGCCGCCGGCACAGCCGACCCGACGACGAAATCGTAAGTCCCGTGGCGGGGCGAATCCCTCGGCGCACGGCCACTGATGGAAAAATGTCGCTGGGCCAACATCTGCTAGAGCTGCGCAAGCGTCTCTTCCTCGCTGCGGCAGGAATACTGGTTGGTGCGATCGTCGGCTGGTTCCTGTCCGATTTCGTGTGGGACGCCCTGCGCGAGCCGATCTACGCCATCATCGAGGCGCAGGACCGCACGGCTCAGCTGAACTACCCAGACATCACTAGTGCCTTTGACCTGAAGTTGAAGATCGCCTTCTACGTGGGGCTCGTCGTGTCCAGCCCGGTCTGGCTCTTCCAGATCTTCGCGTTCCTGGTTCCCGGCCTCACCCGCATCGAAAAGCAGTACACCTTCGGCTTCCTCTTCACCGCCATTCCGCTGTTCCTGGCGGGCTGCGCTGCGGGATGGTTCGTTCTGCCGAACATCGTCGGACTGATGACGAGTTTCGCACCCAAGGAAGACGCCGCTCTCATCGTCGCGCAAAGTTACCTCGATTTCGTGTTGAAGCTCATGATCGCGATCGGTGTGGCATTCGTGCTCCCCGTCTTCATCGTTCTGCTCAACCTGGCCGGAGTGATCAGTGCTCAGTCGATCATCAAATCCTGGCGGATCGCAGTGCTGTTGATCACGCTGTTTACCGCGATCGCCACCCCCGCTGCCGACGTGATCTCGATGTTCCTTCTTGCCATCCCTATGGTCCTGCTTTACTTCGCCGCCTATGGAATCGCGTTCCTCCACGATCGACGTGCCGCCCGCCGCGCCCGTTCCCTCGAACAGGAATTGGCGCTCTGAGCGCATCCGATGACCAACCTTGAATCGCCCGCGGAACGCTATGCCGCCTCCCGAGCCCGCGCCGGCCGGCCCCGCCTGGAGTCATTCCGCACCGGGCTCCGCTTCGGACTGGATCCCTTCCAGCTGGCCGCTTGCGCGTCTCTCGAGGACGGTAACAGCGTGCTTGTGGCCGCGCCCACGGGTGCCGGCAAAACCCTGATCGCCGAGTTCGCGATCTATCTGGCAATGCAGAGCTCACGGAAGAAGGTCTTCTACACCGCCCCGATGAAGGCGCTGAGCAATCAAAAGTTTCAGGAACTCGTCGCAGAATACGGGGCGGATGCCGTGGGCCTGCTCACCGGCGACACGAACGTGAACCCGCAGGCCCGCATCGTGGTCATGACGACCGAAGTGCTGCGCAACATGCTCTACGCCGATTCGGACCTCCTCACAAACCTTGCCTTCGTCGTGTTGGACGAGGTCCACTTCCTGGCCGACCGGTTCCGCGGTGCCGTCTGGGAAGAGGTCATCATCCATCTGCCCCAGGACGTACGTCTGGTCTCGCTCAGCGCCACGGTCTCAAACGCCGAAGAATTCGGCGACTGGCTGCAGGCCGTCCGCGGCGAAACGGATGTCATCGTCTCCGAAGAGCGGCCGGTTCCGCTCGAACAACATGTGCTGGTCAAGAGCAAAATGATCGACCTCTTTGACGCAGCCGGCCTGGCCGGGACCCACCGGGTGAACCCGGAGCTGGTGCGGCTGGCCCAGTCGGGCGGGCGCGCACCCGGCGTCCGCTCGGCGAACGGACGCCGGGGCGGCGACCGCGACCGCGGCCGGGGGACCCAGCCGCGTGGCGGTTTCGAACCGGGGCGGATGGACCGCTCCGACATCGTGCGGCTGCTCGAGGGCAAACACCTGCTCCCGGCGATCTTCTTCATCTTCAGCCGAGTCGGCTGCGACCAGGCGGTCCGCCAGGTACTGCGGGCCGGCGTGCGCTTGACCGACGCTCAGGAGCGCGAGGAGATCCGGCAGATCGTCGACGAGCGCTGCCGTACGCTGCTCGACGAAGACCTCGGCGTGCTCGGCTACTTCGAGTGGCTCGACGGCCTCGAGCGGGGTGTCGCCGCCCACCACGCCGGGCTGCTTCCGGCGTTCAAGGAGGTCGTCGAGGAGCTGTTTCAGAAGAAGCTCCTAAAGGCCGTCTTCGCCACGGAAACCCTGGCGCTCGGCATCAACATGCCGGCCCGTACGGTGGTGCTCGACAAGCTCGAGAAGTTCAACGGCGAGGCGAGAGTGCCGGTCACCCCGGGGGAGTACACCCAGCTGACCGGTCGGGCCGGGCGGCGCGGCATTGACATCGAGGGCCACTCGGTGATCCAGTGGGCTTCCGGACTCGACCCTCAGACGGTGGCGTCACTCGCGTCTCGACGCACCTACCCGCTCAATTCCAGCTTTAAGCCGACCTACAACATGGCCGTCAACCTGATCGACCAGTTCGGTCGGGAACGCACGCGTGAGGTCCTCGAGTCCTCGTTTGCCCAGTTCCAGGCCGATCGGGCGGTCGTCGACCTGGCACGCAGAGTGCGCCAACAGGAAGAGTCACTGACCGGGTTCGCACAATCCATGGTCTGCCACCTGGGCGACTTCACCGAATACTCCGCCATCCGTCGCAATCTCACCGACGTCGAGCGCCAAAATGCGGCGGGGGAGACCGGCGCCCGTGCGGCGCGCGAGCGCCGCCAGCGCGAACTCGGCAGCCTGCGTAAGCGCATGCGCGAGCATCCGTGCCATAGCTGCCCTGAGCGCGAGCAGCACGCACGGTGGGCACAGCGCTGGTGGACGCTGAGGCGAGACACGGATACCCTCACCCAGCAGATTACGACACGCACCGGCGCCGTCGCACGCGTCTTCGACCGGGTGACCGAAGTTCTCATGGGCTACGGCTATCTCCTCGAGAACCCCGACGGCACGGCCACGCTCAGCCCGAGCGGCCTGATCCTGCGGCGCATCTACGCGGACCGTGACCTCCTGGTAGCGGAATCGCTGCGCCGGGGCCTGTGGAACGACCTCGACCCAGCGGGTCTCGCCGCCATGGCCTGCGCTCTCGTTTTCGAACCCCGCCGCGAAGAGGGTTTGATCGACGAACGCTACCTGCCCAAGGGCGCCTTCCGCGAGGCCCTGCACGAGACCCAGGAGTTGTGGAGCCGCCTCGATGATCTCGAACGCGATCACAAGCTTCCCGGCAGCAACCCCCTCGCGGTGGGACTCAGCCTGGCGATATGGAAGTGGGCGCGAGCCGGTTCGCTCATCGACGTCCTGGATGAGGCCGAGATGGCGGCGGGCGACTTCGTGCGCTGGACGAAGCAGACCATCGACCTTCTGGATCAGCTCTCGGTCGTGGCCGACGACCCCGTCGGCCGCACCGCTCGCAAGGCCATGGATGCGATCCGCCGTGGGATCGTGGCCTACTCGTCAGTCGCCTAGGCTGATGACGTGATCTCGGGGACCCTTCGGCCATTGGCCCTCCCGTTGCCGGCCGCTATGCTGCTCGCCGCGGCGGCCGGCGCGATCTTGGACGCCGGGTTTCCCGATCGGTCGTGGTGGATTCTGGCCCTGGTCGGAGTCTTCCTGATGCTCTTCGCCTTACTGGGGCGTGGTTTCTGGTCCGGCCTGCTCATCGGGTTGGTGGCCGGATCAGCGTTCTGGTTGATCCACATCAGCTGGCTGACGCTCTATCTCGGACCTGTGCCCTGGCTGGCACTGGCCGGCTTGCAAACCATATTCTTCTGTATCAGCCTGGCGCTGATCGGTGTCGTGCTCGAAACGGGGCCGCGGGTGTGGCCGACCAGCCTGGGCCGCCTCGGCGTAGTGCCGGTGGTCGTGGCTGGGCTGTGGACGGCGCGGGAAGCACTCGCCTCGGTATGGCCGTATGGCGGATTCGCTTGGGGCAGGGTGGCCATCTCCCAGTCCGAGAGCCCGTTCAATTCACTGGTGGCCTGGGTCGGCATGTCGGGGCTCAGCTTCGTCCTGGTCTGGCTTTGCGCCCTGGCTCTGCAGTTGCTCCGCGAAACCCCGGTGCGACTCACCGTGCGCTCAGGCATCGCCGCAGGGACGATCGCGGTCGTATTGGTCGTACCGGCCTGGCCGACGGTACAGACGGGGGAGGTGCGTCTGGCTGCCATCCAGGGTGCATCGGATGCCGGTCTGTTCGCGCGCTACTCACCGGGGCAGATCCTGGCGGATCACACTTCGGCGACCTTGGCCGTCATCGACGAGGAGGTCGACTTCGTCGTGTGGCCGGAGAACGCCAGCGACATCGACCCCCTTCGTTCAACGGATGCCGCCAAGAACCTGGACTTCCTCAGCCGCCGGATGGGCGTCCCGATCATCGCGGGAGCGATAACGCAGCGGAACAACAAGATCTACAACAGCTCTCTGCTGTGGCAGGAGGGGGAGGGCGCCGTCGATATCTACGACAAGGTGCATCCGGTGCCCTTCGCGGAGTACATGCCGGACCGTGCGTTCTGGCGGCCATTTGCTCCCGAGCTGATCGACCTGGTCGCGCGCGACTACGCCATCGGCACCCGGGACAACGTTTTCGACATCAACGGGATCGTGGCGGGACTCGCCATCTGCTTCGATATCGCCGACGACCAGCTCGTTCAGGAAATGGTCGACGACAAAGCCGAGATCATCCTTGCCCAGACGAACAACGCCGACTTCGGCCGCACCGACGAGAGCGTGCAGCAGTTGGCCATCGCGCGACTCCGAGCCATCGAAGCCGGGCGCACGGTCGTGAATATCTCCACCGTGGGCACCAGCGCCATCATCACGCCGGATGGTGCCACGCTCGACAGTCTGCCGACCTGGCTGCCCGGAGCGATGGTGCAGTCAGTTCCCCTGAGCGACACGGTCACCCCCGCGATGGCTGCGGGACGGGTAATCGAGTGGCTGGTGTGCGGCCTCGGCCTTGCCGGGTTTGTACTGTGCTCTCGTAACGCGCTACGCGCCCGACGGAATCGGGCGCGTAGCATGTGATCCTGATCAGTTCAGGCGGCGCGAGACAGGGCCTATCAGGCGCCGATCTTCTGCTGTCCGCGACGCTCCCGCAGGAACGTCAGCCGTTCCTCAAGGAGTTCCTCGAGCTCGGCCCGGGTGCGTCGCTCCAGGAGCATGTCCCAATGCGTACGCGGTACTTTCTCGTCGGAATGGTCAACTATCACCGGTTTGGAGTCAACCAACCGGGTTGCTGTCTGTGAACAGAAGCGACATTCCCATTCGTCAGGAGCTTCCGCCTCTGCCGAGAAGATCATGACCGTCTCCCGTGCGCACGTCGCACACAGATACGTGTGACTAACTCGTGGTGAAAAGGTTACGCCCTCTTCGCTCTGAAGGCTTTGTGCGCCTAACCTCATGCCACGCAAACTGCGATCCGCCATCGTATGGTCTCCTCTCGCGATACAGCTTCTAGGTATAAACCATCAAGCTGGACGTTATCTTTCCGTTATGTGACTTCTCGGAGCGAACTCTCAGGCTCGCGCCGCGATGATCGCCACGGCCAGGTCGCACCGGTCGGTGACGATCCCGTCGACACCGAGGTCCAGGAGCCGGATCATGGACTCCGCATCGTTGATGGTCCAGACATGCACCTCCACCTCGGCCGCGTGCATGCCGCGAATGAAGCGGGGAGTGAGGATGCGAAGGAAACGAACCGACTCCGGCACCTGCACGGCGGCAAAGCTCCTCAGGGAGTGCCGAACCGGAGCGGCAAGGCCCAGTTCGGCGGCCAAAACGGCGCGCATCAAGACCGACGCGGATGCCGATGTGGCCACCCCGGGGAGCAGCGCAGCCGTGCGGCGACGGCGGTTCTCGGAGAAAGAGGTGATCAGCACCCGGTCGATGGCGCCGGCGTCCCGGACCGCCGCGGCCGTGGCCTCGACGGCGGCCAATGATTTGACGTCGATGTTGAACCGGGCCTCCGGGAAGACGTCAAGTCCCTCGCGAAGGGACGCGAAGGATTGCCCCTGACCGAGTCCGACCCGGCGCAGCTCGCCCATGGTGAGCTGATCGAGGCGAATGCGGGTTCCGGCCACGTCGTGTTCAGCGTCGTGGCTGAGCACGGCGATTCCGTCGTCCGTGGCGTGGACATCCGTCTCGATGTGGGTCGCGCCGACCGCGAGCGCGTGCCGGAACGCCAGCAGGGTGTTCTCCGGTGCATCAAGGGAGAGGCCGCGATGGGCGAAAACGCGCGGCCCGACCCCCTCGAGGTACATCGCCGCCTACGCCTCCGGGACGGCGGGGGGCCGGCCGGCCGGCCCGGCCGGCCCGGCCTGCCCGGTCTGCGCGGTCTGCGCGGTCTGCGCGGGGGCGGCCGAGCCGCCGACGGCATGGCCGAACGCCGCCCCGATGCCGTTCATCGCGGCGGTGAGTTCGCTGGGCACGATCCACAACTTGTTCGCACTGCCCTCCGCGAGCTTGGGGAGGGTCAGAAGGTACTGATAGGCCAGGAGCTTCGGATCCGGGTCACCGTCGTGGATCGCCCTGAATACCGTGGTGATGGCCTCCGCCTCACCCTGGGCGCGCAGAACGGCTGCCTTCGCGTCACCCTCCGCCGACAGGATGGCGGCCTGCCGAGCTCCCTCGGCCGTCAGAATCGCCGACTGCTTCGTGCCCTCGGCGGTCAGGATGACCGCGCGGCGGTCACGCTCGGCGCGCATCTGCTTCTCCATCGAATCCTGGATGGACAGGGGCGGGTCGATCGCCTTCAGCTCCACCCGTCCGACTCGGATACCCCACTTGCCGGTCGCCTCGTCCAGCACGATCCGTAGTTGCCCGTTGATATTGTCGCGGCTGGTCAGCGCCTCTTCAAGGTTGAGGCCACCGACCACATTGCGCAGGGTCGTCGTCGTGAGCTGCTCGACCGCGCCCAGGTAATTCGCGATTTCGTAGGTGGCGGCACGTGCATCCGTGACCTGAAAATAGACCACGGTGTCAATGGACACCACGAGATTGTCCTCCGTGATCACCGGCTGCGGGGGGAAGGAAACGACCTGTTCGCGCATGTCCAGCAAGGGTCGCACCCGGTCGATGAAGGGAACCAGGATGTTCAGGCCCGGCTCGAGCGTCTTGTGATACTTGCCCAGACGCTCGACGACGCCGGCGTTGGCCTGCGGGATGATCTTGATGGCCCGGACTAGAACGACGACGACGAACACCCCGAGTACCAAGAGGAGGGCGGCAATGAAGATTTGCCCAATGAATTCACCGGTGGAGAGCACTATGTGATGTTCCTTTCCGAGGGATGAACGACGGCGGTGGAGCCTTCGATCGCGGTCACGCGAACAATCTCACCGGGTTCGGCGGATTGCGTGTCGGTGTCGGGGGAGAGGCGGGCTGTCCAGGTTTCGCCGTTGGCCAGTTTGACCATTCCACCCGAGGGGCGAACGGTGGACAGTACTTGTGCGGTCATGCCGAGCAGTGCGGCGACATTGCTCGGTGTGTGATCGGCACCCTTCCTCATCAGCCGCAGGAGAACCGGGCGTATGAGCAGGATGAGGAGCACGGATACCACGGCGGCCGTGACGATCTGGAGCCACCACACGGCTCCCAGCAGGTTCGCCCCCAGGCCGGCCAGGCTTCCGACAGCAATCATCAGAAAGGTGAACTCGAGCGACAGCAGCTCGATGATCACGCAGACGAGGATGAAGACGAGCCACACGATCCACAAGTAGTCGGTCAGATCAGCCATCAATTTTGGAGCCTCTCACGTGACGTTTCCCTATCGAAGCTATCACCTGCTCGTTGGCCGGAGTCGAGACTGGCCGAGGCTGAGTCCCGCCGCTCATGTTGGTAGGGTTGGGCGTTGTGACTACTGCACCCAAAAATCCCCTCGACGCCGGCTCTCTCATCGGCAAACGCGCCCTGGTCACGGGGTCGTCCCGTGGTGTCGGAGCGGCCACCGTCGGCCTCCTCGCCGAGGCGGGCGCCAGCGTCGCGATCAACTTCCGTAACAAGGAGGCACGGGCGATCAAGGTCGCCGATGCGATCCGCGCCGCAGGTGGCACGGCAATCACGGTCGGTGCAGATCTGACGGATGCTGCATCCGTCGAGTCCATGTTCGAAACCATCCGTGCGGAGTTCGGCGGCCTCGACATCCTCGTCATGAACGCCTCCGGTGGCATGGAAAGCGGCATGGCCGAGGATTACGCCATGCAGCTGAACCGGGACGCCCAGGTCAACCTGCTGCACGCGGCACGGCCCTTGCTCGCTCCGGGTGCCCGCGTGGTGTTCGTCACCAGCCACCAGGCCCACTTCGTCGAGACCACGACCACCATGGCCGAATACGAGCCGGTCGCCCGGAGCAAGCGCGCCGGCGAGGACGCACTGCGCGCCCTCATCCCCGAGTTCGCCGAGGCCGGCATCGGTTTCGTCGTTGTCTCCGGCGACATCATTGAGGGCACGGTCACCGCCGTCCTGCTCGAGCGAGCCAGCCCGGGCACCATGACCGCGCGTAAGGATGCCGCCGGCCGGTTGTACAACGTCAGCGAATTCGGCGCCGAGGTTGCGTTGGCGGCCGTCGAGGCCGTGCCGGAGAACAACACCAGGTACGTCGGGGACATCGCGGACTACGTCGGCGAAGCCGCCAGTCGAAACTGACGTCGCGGGCAGCACGTGCAGTGCGGCCTGGCGAATGCCGTGCGGCCGCGCCGAGCGGCTACGCCGTATCGGGTGTCGCCGACCGGCCCCGGCCGAACATGAAGGCCTGCGCCAGTTGGATGATCCCGGACAGAACGAGGAACACTCCGCCGATCGTGACCAGAATGGTGACCGACTCGACGGGGGAGAAGAGCACCACGACGCCGGTCACGACGGCGATGGCGCCGAAGACCGCACCGAACCACCTGCTGGAGTCCCGAGCCGTCTCGACCAATCCGGCCACGCCTTCCACGATCCAGGAGCTCCCGATGAGCATCCCGAGCACTGCCAGGATGTCCAAAGGGTTTCTGATTGCCATGATATCGCCCACGATCAGCAGCACGCCGAGCAGGATGTTCACAACCCGGCTACCGCCGGACGCACCCTGTGTGAATAATCCTCGGCCTACGTGAACAATGCCGCTGATCAAAAAGTACAGGCCGAACAGGATCTTGAGGGAGCCGACGGTGGCGTCCGGCCAGGACAGGATCAGGACGCCGACGACCAGGGCCAGCAGGCCGGTGCCAGCGATGGCCAGGCGCACACCGGTGATTTCTGACGTGCTGAGCGCTCTCTAATCCAACGACAGATCGAAGGCCGTAACGGTAGTGGGCATTTCAGCTGCCTCTCGGATTCTGGGAACGTGCCGTGCCGCACAAAGTAGTCGAGTCCGGCCAACACGTCCAGACCTCTCCACTGGTTGACCGATAATGCACATTATGTCAGCGCAGACGATGCTTTCGCCTGACCAGGTGAGGCATAGGATCACTTCCGAAGCGTCCCGCATCGTGCCGGAATGTGTTCAGCGGTGGATTAGGACCCTTGTGCAGACATTTGGCGACGGTTAGCCGAACCGCCGCCGCCGGACTCATTCTGGGCGGTCGATTTCCTTGTCGGTGTTCTCCGGTTCGTGCGGGCGCAGGACCATCCCGAATTCGTTCACGGGCAGGAACGCGTCCCGGTCCCACGCGCCCGGATGCGGCACGGGGCACGTAAGGATAGTGTCATGGGCGCCGCGCTCGATCAAATGTGCACGCATGGTCTGCCCACAGACCGGGCATTCCTTCAGATCGGTCGGCACGTCCGTATCCGCGAATCGCGGATCCACTCGGTCGGAGTGGCGAGTAGGACTGCTCACCGGCGGTTCCCTGTCTTTGTCCATGTGCTCAGACTACGCCGAGTTTCAAAATCGACCTGATGCGTGTGCTTTGCGTCTATTCTTCTCCGAAGCCCGATTCCAGAAGGTCTCCCAGAGCGGCTACGGCTGCCGCTCCGGCCTCATCCGAGGAGGAGATCTTCGCGGTCATGCCGCGGATGAGTCCGAGTGACATCACGGCGAGCAGGCTGGATGCATCCCTGCCGTTCACGGTGACTCGTGCCTCGAACGTATTGGCGAGCTTCACGAAGTCAGCAGCCGGTCGGGCATGCAGACCATCCTTGTTCACCAGGGTAACGGTTCGCGTGACCACCGGCGGCAGCGCTGGTTCCGCCCCAGCTGCGGAGACGGCCCCGGCTGCGGATTGCGCGGCCCGCACGACAGACTCGATGTCTCCCCCAATCTCGGCGGCGACGGCCGCAGCCACACCCCCCTCGACCAGAGGCGCATCCACGATTCGTACTCGGGCACGCGCCGCGTCTCCGAGGAAATCCAACGCGGTTTCGGCCGTCAGGATCGCGGAGCCCAGGTCGCAGAGGAGCACGACGCCGGCGCCGGCGTCAGCCTGTGCAATGCCGCTGACCACCTTCGTGAAGCTCGTGCCGATACCCCCGTCGTCTGTCCCCCCGGCCGGGACCATCCTCGTTTGGGGTGCCATCTGGGTTGCCAGATCGAGGAGACCGTCGGCGATCTTCGAGCTGTGGGAGATGAAAACGAGGCCGACAAGCCCCTCTGTGGCGGTCATTTCAGGCGGTCGCTGCGGTGTCGGCAGCTGCTCGCAACAGCAGGGCCGAAGACTGCGCTCCCGGGTCGCGGTGACCGATGGCCCGTTCGCCGAGGTAGCTAGCCCGTCCCTTGCGCGCAACCCAGGGTTCCGTCGCCTCTGCCCCTGCCTCGGCGGCAGCTGCCGCCGCCATCAAAATCGCCAGGTCGTTCGCACCGTCGGCACGGGCTGCTTCGGCGGCGTCGACCGCCGGAGTCCAGGCATCGACCATGGTCTTGTCTCCGGGTTCCGCCTTGCCGCGCAGGACGATGCCGTCTCGCGCGGCCGCCAGGAATGCGACTAGAGCGGCCCCGTCAAGATCAGCCGAGCCGCTGATGGCCACGGCCGCCTTGAGGAACGCTGTTCCATACAGTGGACCCGCCGCACCGCCCACGGTTGAGATCAACGTGGTCGCGACGAGTTTGAAGACGTCCCCGGGGTTCGCCTCGGACGGAAGGTCATCGAGTTTCAACAGCACCGCCTGGAAACCGCGGTCCATGTTTTCGCCATGATCACCATCGCCGATTTCACGGTCCAGATCAATCAATTCCACACGGTGCTCATTCATTACCGCCGCGCTGGTCCTGATCCAGGCTTTCGCCCACGTGCCGTCTAGCTTCATTGGATCTCCTTCTACCGGCCTATCGTCCCCACCGTAGCGCTGCCGTCTGGACCGGCGCATCCCACAGGGCAGTCAGTTCGTCATCGAGTTTCAGCACGGTGATGGATGTTCCCTGCATCTCGAGAGACGTCGTAAAGTTCCCGACGAGTGTCCTGGATACTTCGATCCCCTGTTCGGCCAACACCTCGGCGGCCCGTCGAAACACGATGTACAGCTCGATTTGCGGTGTGCCGCCCATTCCGTTGACGAAGAGCAGCACCTCGTCCCCGGCTACGAACGGGATGTCCTCAAGGATGGGGCCGAGGAGCCGGTCGACGATGGCGTCGGCCGGCTCCAGCTTGATCCGCGCGCGCCCCGGCTCGCCGTGGATGCCGATCCCGATCTCGATCTCATCGTCGGCGAGCGTGAAGCTGCCTTCCCCGGCGTGGGGAACAACGCACGGCGTCAGCGCCACACCCATCGAACGCACACCGGAAATGACCCTCTCTGCGATCGCGGCGACGGTCTCCAGGGCGTCTCCGCGCTCAGCCGACGCTCCAGCGATCTTCTCGACCAGGACCGTTCCGGCCACGCCACGTCGCCCGGCCGTGTACAGCGAGTCCTTCACGGCGACGTCGTCGTTGACGATCACCGAGCGGACCTCGATTCCGTCCGCGGCGGCGAGGTCGGCGGCGGTCTCGAAATTCAAGACGTCCCCGGTGTAGTTCTTGACGATGTGGAGCACCCCCGCTCCCCCATCGACCGCCTTCGTCGCGGCGAGGATCGGGTCGGGTGTCGGTGAGGTGAAAACGGCCCCGGGTACGGCTGCGTCCAGCATCCCGAACCCGACGAACCCACCGTGAAGTGGCTCGTGTCCGCTTCCTCCTCCGCTGACCAGACCCACTTTCCCGGCAACGGGAGCTTCCGTGCGCACGATGTAGATCGGTTCCGTCGAAATCCGGACGATATCGGCGTGGGCCGCGCCGAACCCGGCCACGGCCTCAGCGACGACGTTCTTGGGATCATTGACGAGTTTCTTCATGTCTCTTCCTTCGATCGAGGTGGTTGGACGGCCCGTCGACGGGCTGTTGTGGAGCGCTATGCACTTTAGGCTCAACCTACGCGCTGCCCTCGCTGCCGGTAAGGGGCGGTGAATTACGCGTCCACCGGCCCATTCCGCTGCGTTAATCGCCGCGCTATGGTAACGCCGATCGCTCACCGCTCTGGGTCGCTCCGGCATCTTCAGCCTCACCAAGAAAGGTCAACGTGGACAATATTGGAGTCGTATTCTTATCGGAAGTGCTGGGCACGGGGATACTCGTCCTCCTCGGAACCGGTGTGGTCGCCAACGTCGCGCTGGCCAAGAACAAGGGCCTCGGCGGCGGATTCCTCATGGTCACCATCGGGTGGGGTTTCGCGGTCTTCGCCGGTGTCATCGTCGCCTACAATTCTGGTGCACACCTTAACCCGGCAGTCACCCTCGGCCTGGTGACATCGGGTGCGACGGAGTTCGGTTCGGGCGTTCCCGTGAACTTCCTCTCTGTCCTCACCTACATCGCGGGTCAGCTCCTCGGCGCCTTCATCGGAGCCGTCTTTTGCTGGCTGGCCTACAAACAGCATTTCGACGCTGAGCCCAACTCCGCCAACAAACTCGGCGTCTTCTCGACCGGTCCGGCCATCCGCTCCTACGGATGGAACCTGACAACCGAGATCATCGGCACATTCGTGCTTGTCTTCGTCGTTCTGGCGTTCGGTGGCGGGCGCCAGGGCGAGAGTGGCGGACTGGCCGCGCTCGGCGCACTGCCCGTCGCGCTGCTAGTTATCGTCATCGGCACCTCGCTCGGTGGGCCGACCGGATACGCCATCAACCCGGCTCGTGACCTGGGGCCCCGCATCGCGCACTTCGTCCTGCCGATCAAGGGCAAGGGAACGTCTGATTGGGCCTATTCCTGGGTTCCTGTCGTGGGTCCGGTCATCGGCGGCATGCTCGCCGGATGGGCTTCCCTGTTCCTATTGCCCGTCCTCACGTAATCCTTCCCGCGGGCCGGTTCAGTCATTGAATCGGCCCGCGCTGTGTGGCTTCACGCAGCGGCGTGCGCCGCGTCAAGCACTGATTCTCGCAATCCAAGGAGGTATTCCAAGGCCGAAGACGTAATCGCAATCGCAATCGACCAGGGAACCACGAGTTCCCGAGCGATCATCATCGACAACGCAGGCTCGGTGATCGCGATCGGTCAGCTCGAGCACGACCCGATGGAAATTTGGGACAACACCCGTGAAGTGATCGGCCAGGCTTTGTCCAAGTTGAACCTGACTCGGCATGACATCGAGGCCGTGGGAATCACCAACCAGCATGAGACCGCAGTGGTCTCGGACCGCCGCACCGGGCTGCCCGTCGACAACGCGATTGTCTGGCGAGATACCCGCACCCAGCCCATCGTGGACCGTCTCGTCGCCGACGGCGGAGTCGAACGGTTCAAGGCCCAGGTGGGCCTCCCCCTGGCGACGTACTTCTCCGGAACGAAGATCGTCTGGATTCTCGAGGACGTGAATGTCGCGCGCGCAAGGCCGAAGCCGGCGATCTGATGTTCGGCACGACGGACTCCTGGGTGCTGTGGAACCTGACCGGCGGTCTCGAAGGCGGCGTGCACGCGACGGACGTGACCAACGCCAGCCGCACCAAGTTCATGGATCTCGAGACTCTGCAATGGGACGACGATATCCTCGCCGCCTTCGGGGAACCCAAGTCGATGCTGCCCGAGATTCGTTCGTCGTCCGAGGTCTACGGCATCGCGAGCGGCCACTGCCGGCCTTCGACCAAGGTGAGGCGAAGAATACCAACGGCACCGGTGCCTTCCTGATCTTCAACACGGGCACCGATATCATCCAGTCCAAGAACGGTTTGCTCACCACGCTCGGCTACAAGCTCAGCGACGCCGAACCCCACTATGCGCTGGAGGGCTCCATCGCGGTCACCGGCTCCCTCGTGCAGTGGCTGCGAGACAATCTGGGAATGATCAGTACCCCCGAGGAAATCGAGACGCTTGCCAAAACGGTCGATGACAGTGGCGGCGCCTACTTCGTGCCCGCCTTCTCGGGACTCTTCGCGCCGAACTGGCGCTCGGACGCCCGTGATGCCCTCGTCGGCCTGGCCCGATTCGTGGACAAGGGCCACATCTACCGCGCCGCCCTCGAGGCGACCGCGTTTCAGACCCGGAAGGTCCTGGACGCGGTTGACGCCGACTCGGGTGTTCCATTGACCGAGCTGAAGGTTGACGGGGGCATGATCGGCAACAACACGCTGATGCAGTTCCAGGCCGACATCATCGGCGTGCCAGTGGTGCGACCGGTCGTGGCCGAAACCACGGCTCTCGGCGCCGCGTACGCCGCCGGACTGGCGGTCGGGTTCTGGGGTGACCTTGACGAACTGCGGGCCAACTGGCAGGAGGACAGCCGGTGGACCCCGCAAATGGGCGAAGAAGAGCCGAACCGTCAGATGCGCAACTGGAAGAAGGCCGTTACCAAGACGTTCGGCTGGGTTGACGAAGACGTCGTCTAGCTCGTCTCGTTTTGTCTGGGCCAGCCGGGTCACACCCGACTGGCCGCGACCCACTCAGCGAGCTTGGCCGTGGCCGCACCGGAGTCGACTGCCTCCGCGGCCACAGTCATTTTAGTGCGAAAGCGCTCGATAATATTGACTTGAGACTGCGCGGGATCGTTTGCAAGGTCAAACGCGACCAGGCCGGCGGCCGCGTTCAGCAGGACGATGTCACGCACCGCACCGACCTCACCGGCCAGCACTGAATGAACGACGGCCGCATTGTGCTCAGCGTCCCCGCCAACGAGCTCATTGATCGAGGCCCGTCGGATTCCTAGGTCCCGCGGATCGATGTCGTGCTCCGTCACCAGGCCCCGCGACACCTCCCAGACATGGCTGTGGCCCGTCGTGGTCAGCTCATCGAGACCGTCGTCACCGCGGAAGACCAGGGCCGTCGCCCCGCGTGTCTGGAATACACCCACGATGAGCGGAACTCGGTCCAGGTTTGCGACTCCCACTGCTGACGCCTCGGGACGGGCCGGATTGCACAACGGGCCGAGGTAGTTGAACACCGTGGGGATGCCGAGCTCCTTGCGCGCAAGCGCTGCGTGGCGGAACCCCGGGTGGAAAGCGGCAGCGAAGGCGAAGGTGATCCCGGCCGTATCCAGAATGGCAGCAACCTTGTCGGCAGACAGTGACAGGTCAATGCCGAGGGCAGCGAGCACGTCCGACGAACCGGACGCCGAGCTTGAGGCCCGGTTGCCGTGTTTGATCACGGGAACGCCGACCCCGGCGCAGACGATGGAGGCCATCGTCGAGATGTTGACGGTGCCGAACCGATCCCCACCAGTGCCGACGATGTCCAGGGCCATCGGGTTCACCGCCAGCGGTACGGCATGGTCGAGGATCGCATCCCGAAACCCGACGATTTCGTCCACGGTTTCGCCCTTGGCGCGCAGGGCTACGAGGAAGCCGGCCAGCTGCGCCGGAGTTGCCTCCCCCAGCATGACCTGCTCCATGCTCCACGCGGCATCGGAGACGCTGAGGTCCTTCCCCGAAAGCAGAGCACTGAGGACGTTTGGCCAGGACTGAATTTCAAGCATGGATCGATTTTAGCGAGATCGACGATCCGTCCCGAATTCGCTTCCCGGGGCGCGTTTGTTCCAATCAGGTAGTCATTCCGGTAATTGAGCGACAGGTCCGCCCCGATGACAATAACCGATACGCAAATCGGCCATAATAGAAGAGTGACGAGTCCATCAATTACTTACACGGTCAATGCGCCCGTTGTTAACCGGCCCAACAGCGTGGCTGTTGGCACTATCGTCTGGTTGGGCAGCGAAGTCATGTTCTTCGCCGGGCTCTTCGCCATCTACTTCACGCTGCGGTCGACGTCGCCTGAATTGTGGTTATTCGAGACGGAGAAGCACGGCTTCGGATTCGCCCTTGTGAACACACTGATCCTCGTGTCCTCTTCGGTGACCTGCCAGTTCGGAGTGTTTGCGGCAGAACGCCTGCAATCACGTTCGACCGGATGGAAACCGAGCCAGTGGGGCATGGTCGAGTGGTTCTTCCTCACCTACGCCCTCGGCGCCATATTCGTGTCCGGTCAGGTCTTCGAGTACGCGACTCTCGTTTCCGAGGGCGTCTCGCTGACCAGCAACGCGTACGGATCCGCGTTCTACCTCACCACCGGTTTCCACGGTATTCACGTGACTGCCGGCCTGATCGCGTTCCTGCTCGTCATCGGGCGCGCCTTCGCGGTCAAGAACTTCGGTCACAAGGAAGCAACGAGCGCCATCGTCGTGTCGTACTACTGGCACTTCGTCGACGTTGTCTGGATCGGGCTGTTCCTCGTCATTTACGTTCTTAAATAGAAAGTCGGAGTGGACACCACGTATGACCACGTTTAGCACACCGAAGCAGTCCGACGGTCGCAAAGCCGGCCGTCGCAGCCCGCTTGCCAGCGTCGCCCTCATCGCGATCGGACTCCTCTTCACCGGAGGCGCATACGCGGCTTTCAGCACGAGCACGGCCAGTGCGGAGACGAACGCTGCGTCGCAGCAAACCGTCGGCGAAGGGCAGAAACTCTTTGCGGCCAACTGCGCCACCTGTCACGGATTGGAAGCAGCGGGCACCAATGCTGGCCCCAGCCTGATCGGCGTCGGCGCTGCATCGGTCGACTTCCAGGTGGGCACCGGACGCATGCCGATGCAGTTGAACGGACCGCAGGCTGAGAAGAAGGCGGTCCAGTTCACAGACGAGCAGATTGTGTCGCTCGCCGCTTACGTGGCGTCCCTTGCGCCGGGTCCGGCACTTCCGGATCCGTCTCTCCTCGACGCCGAGGGCGATGCCGCCAAGGGCGCCGAGTTGTTCCGCATCAACTGCGCAATGTGCCACAACGTCGCCGGCGCCGGTGGTGCCCTCACTCAGGGCAAGTATGCGCCTGCCCTGGCCGGGGTTACGGAGAAGCACATCTACGAGGCCATGGTCACCGGCCCGCAGAACATGCCCGTGTTCAACGACATGAACATTTCCCCGGAGAGCAAGCGGGACATCATTACGTACCTCAAGTACCTGGACAACAACCCGTCCCCCGGTGGATTCGCTCTGGGTGCCCTCGGACCGGTCTCGGAAGGT
This sequence comes from Cryobacterium sp. TMT1-62, assembly GCF_004403145.1. Classification (NCBI taxonomy): domain Bacteria; kingdom Bacillati; phylum Actinomycetota; class Actinomycetes; order Micrococcales; family Microbacteriaceae; genus Cryobacterium; species Cryobacterium sp. TMT1-62. Next base: position 75,471 of record NZ_SOGZ01000034.1, read on the forward strand.
CTTTTCCTCTGGATCTTCGGTCTTGGGTCGATCGTTGCCCTGACGGTGTGGATCACCGCCAAGTCGAACTGATCACCGACCAGGTCTGACACAAACTGTTTTATGAGAATTCCGATGAAGGAGAACAATGGCCAAGGACGATAACAGCGGGAAGGACTTGACCGCTGCTGACTCGTCGAGCGTCGGGCATGAGGGGGCTCCCGCAGGCACCGCCGTCGTCGTACGGGATGCCGTGGCCAATCCGGGTCTCCCCCCGCACCGACCGCGCGTCACCGACCTCAACCCCAGCGCGGAGCGTCGCGCCGAGCGAACCGTCTACACGCTCTTTTACCTGTCGATCGTGGGCAGTGTGTTCGCGATCGTGGCGTATATGGTCTTCCCGATCATCCCTGAGGAACCGGATTCGGTTCGTCTGAACAACCTCTTCATTGGTCTCGGCCTCACTCTCGCCCTGCTGGCAATCGGCATCGGCGCCGTGCACTGGGGCAAGGCGCTCATGTTCGACCACGAAGGCGTCGACGAGCGCCACCCGGTGCGGGGGTCGGACGAGACCCGCGAACGCGCGGTCGAGATCTTTCACGAGGCCAATGTTGAATCGGGCATCGGTCGCCGTACGCTCATCCGAAACAGCCTCATCGGTGCCTTGATCGCCTTTCCGCTGCCGGCCGTCGTGCTGTTCCGCGGCTTGGGCCCGCAGGACACCAATCCGGCTGCAGCTCTCGAACACACCATGTGGAAGAAGGGCACCAGGCTCGCGATCGACCCCACGGGCACACCGATCAAGGCCTCCGACGTCACCCTCGGCTCGGCCTTCCACGTGATTCCCGAAGGATTGCAGGACCTCGGCCACGGCAAACTCGAAGAGAAGGCCAAGGCCGCAGTTCTTCTGATGAGGCTGAAGCCGGAAGACATCAATGAGACCGCCGACAAGAAGGACTGGTCGTACGACGGCATTGTCGCCTACTCAAAGATCTGCACGCACGTCGGATGCCCGGTCGCGCTTTATGAACAGCAGACCCACACGCTCCTGTGCCCCTGTCACCAGTCGCAGTTCGATGTGACGAACCAGTGCGAAGTCATCTTCGGACCGGCCAAGCGCCCGTTGCCGCAGCTGCCCATCACGGTAGACTCCGAGGGATATCTCATTGCACAAAGCGATTTCACTGAACCCGTCGGACCGAGCTTCTGGGAGCGGAATTGAGCACTACAACTACGACTACTGACTTGGTCGAAACAAAGAAGTCCGGTGGCCTCACCGGGGCCGCCGCGAACTACATCGACGAACGCACCAGCATTTCGACCGCGGTTAAGGAACTGGGTCGCAAGATCTTCCCCGACCACTGGTCTTTCCTGCTCGGTGAGGTTGCCCTCTACAGCTTCGTCATCATCCTGCTGTCCGGTTCGTTCCTCACGTTCTTCTTCAGCGCTTCGATGACGCCGGTGGAGTACGACGGTTCGTACATGCCACTCAAGGGTGTGGAGATGTCTGCCGCGATGGCATCCTCCCTGGACATCTCCTTTGATATTCGTGGCGGGCTCCTCATGCGCCAGGTCCACCACTGGGCAGCACTGCTCTTCGTGGCTGCAATCGGCTTGCACATGCTCCGCATCTACTTCACCGGTGCGTTCCGCAAGCCGCGCGAGCTCAACTGGGTCATCGGGTTTGTTCTGTTCATCCTGGCCATGGCCGAAGGATTCACCGGGTACTCCCTCCCCGACGACCTGCTCTCCGGAAACGGCTTGCGTATCATCGACGGAATGGTCAAGGGCATCCCGCTGGTCGGAACCTGGATTTCGTTCCTCCTCTTTGGCGGAGAGTTCCCGGGCGAGGCGATCGTTGGACGCTTGTACTCCCTCCACATTCTGCTGCTGCCGGCCATTATCGTGGCTTTGATCGCGATGCACCTGCTCTTCGTCGTCGTACACAAGCACACGCAGTACCCCGGAGCCGGACGCACCAACCAGAATGTAGTCGGCTACCCGGTTCTTCCCGTGTACGCGGCCAAGGCCGGTGGCTTCTTCTTCATCGTCTTCGGCATCGTGATGCTGATGGCGTCGCTGTTTACGATCAACCCCATCTGGAACTACGGTCCCTACGATCCCTCCCCCGTTTCGGCCGGAACACAGCCGGACTGGTACATCGGTTTCGCTGACGGCGCCCTGCGCCTGATCCCGCCGGGACTCGAGATGGTCTGGCTGGATCGCACCTGGTCCTTCAACATCCTGATCCCGTTGGTTTCGCTGGGCCTGTTCATCCTGGTCGTGCTTATCTACCCGTTCATCGAGGGGTGGGTCACCGGAGACAAGCGTGAGCACCACATCCTCGACCGTCCCCGGAACGCCCCGACACGCACCGCGATCGGTGCCGCCGGAGTCACGTTCTACGCGGCGCTGTGGGCCACGGCCTCCTCGGACATCATCGCAACGCACTTCAAGGTGACGATGGAAGGCGTGATCCACACCATGCAGTTCCTGGTGATTGTGGGGCCCTTCATCGCCTTCTTCGTGACGAAACGTATCTGCCTGGCTTTGCAGAAGAAGGACCGTGAGATCGTTCTGCACGGTTACGAGTCCGGGCGTATCGTGCGTCTACCCGGTGGCGAGTACATCGAGGTTCACCAGCCCGTTGATGAATACGAGCGCTGGAAGCTGGTCAGCTACAACGACTACAAGCCGCTCATGATCCGCCCGAACGCCAAGGGCAAAATCACGGTGGGCCAAAAGGCTCGTGCCGGACTGTCCCGCTGGTTCTTCGAGGACCGGATCGAACCGGTATCGACCACTGAACTCGTACGGACGCACGACCACCACCACTAGGCTCCGGCCGCGAACACAGAACGGGCATCGATGTCCCTCCAGACCTTGTCGGAGTGGCTTCGGTGCCCGAACTGTTTTCTTCCGCTTTCCCCCGCCGAGCCGCTGACGCTGCGCTGCGGGGCCGGTCACTCCTTCGACGTGAACAAGCGCGGATACGTGTCACTGGCAGGCGGTTCGCGCCGGCTGATCGGCGATAGCGTCGCGATGGTCGACGCGAGAGCACTTTTCCTCGAGACCGGCTGGTACGAGCCGCTGCGCAGCCGCCTTGCTGAGCGGGTGGCGGCTGAGAACCCCTCCCGGGTCATGGACATCGGCTGTGGAACCGGATACTACTTGCAGGGGGTTCTCGCGCTCTGTCCAGATGCGCGCGCCCTGGGAATAGACCTTTCCCCCGTGGCGGTCGGGCGCACAGTGAGCGGCCGGGACAACATCGACGGGCTCGTGGCGGATGTCTGGTCCCCGCTGCCGGTGCGGGACGCATCAGCAGATGTACTCCTTAACGTATTCGCTCCCCGGAACCCGTCTGAATTTCACCGGGTCCTGCGCGAAGACGGTCTGCTCGTCGTCGTCGTGCCGCACGCGTCCCACCTGCAGGAGCTCAGGGCGTCCGGTCTGGCGTTGGACGTGCCCGCGAACAAAGGCGAGCACCTGTCCGAGGCGCTGTCCCCCGCCTTCGAACTGGAAACACGGGACGAGTTGTCGTCTTCGCTGCGCCTCAACCCGGCCCAGGTATCCGCTCTGATCGGGATGGGTCCGTCAGCTCACCACACAGATTTCGACGCGCTGACGGTCCATCTCAGCGGCGTGCAGACCGTCACGGCGTCCTTCGAGTTACTCGGCTACCGTCGCATCACGATCTGAAGCCCGGCAGCCACGCGTAGCGTCCCACGACCTGAGCGAATTCGACGGAGATTCTGTCAGAATCGCACCTCGACGGGCCGGAAAGACGCGTATACCGGAGAATCTCCGTCGAATTCGTTCGAGGCCGTGCGGGCGGGAACTGTGGATCAGGCTGCGTGGACCTGGGAAATTGACCGAACGTGTCGCTCCGAAGCGATGCGACGGGCATGAACACAGGCGGCGTCCAGGACCTGGGTCCTGGACGCCGCCGCTTGTGCCTGAAGCACGTATTCGGTTCGGATCAGCGAGCGAAATTGCCCCGATAGTACTCGTATACCCAGCCGACGAGGCAGATGACGCCGATACCCAACGCGATGATCGAGATCCACACGCCGACAGCCAGCCCCATGAAGAGCAGAGCAGCACTGGCAGCCAAGAGGATGGGCCACCAGCTCCACGGGCTGTAGAAACCAACCTCAGGGTCGCCGTCGTCGATATTCGCGTCAAGACGATCTTCAGGAAGCTCGCCACCCTGAGCACTGTGCACCCGGCTCAGGTAGAACGCGACGAAGCTGAAGAAGATCGCGCACAGGCCGAGTGTGAACGTCCCCGCCCACTCGATCTTGTTCTGGTTAGGGTCAAGAAGACCCCAGACCACATAGGCCGTCGTGACCACCACGAAGAACCCGCTCAGAACCCAAAGGAGATTGACGTTGGCTCTCATTTACTTCGTCCTTTTCGACGCTACGTCGTACGTGGGGGCATCCGGGGCGTCCTTCGCCGGCCCGATTCCGACTGTCATGGGCGCCTCCGGGTGGTTCAGGTCGAACGCGGGGCGCTCGGACCGGATGCGCGGGATGGAGGTGAAGTTGTGGCGCGGCGGCGGGCATGAGGTAGCCCACTCGAGCGAGCCGCCGTGGCCCCACGGGTCGTTCACGGTGACCTGCGGTGCCTTACGGGCGGTGATATAGACGTTCAGGAAGAACGGGATCATCGAGATCGCGAGAATGACCGAACCGACCGTGGACAACTGGTTCATCCAGGTGAAGCCGTCTTCGGGCAGGTACGACGCGTACCGACGCGGCATGCCGACGACGCCCAGCCAGTGCTGCACCAGGAAGGTGGTGTGGAAACCGATGAAGAGGAACCAGAAGTGCCACTTGCCGAGGCTCTCATTGAGCATCTTGCCGGTCCACTTCGGCCACCAGAAGTAGAACCCGCTGAACATCGCGAATACCACGGTTCCAAAGATGACGTAGTGGAAGTGCGCGACGACGAAATAGGTGTCCGAGACGTGGAAGTCGAGCGGCGGCGAGGCAAGGATGACGCCGGTGAGGCCACCGAAGGTGAATGTGACCAGGAAGCCGAGGGCCCACAACATGGGCGTTTCGAAGGTCAGCGAGCCACGCCACATGGTGCCGATCCAGTTGAAGATCTTCACCCCGGTCGGAACGGCGATCAGCATGGTCATCAGGGAGAAGAACGGCAGCAGGACAGAGCCGGTGACGTACATGTGGTGCGCCCAGACCGCCACGGACAGCGCCGCGATGGAGATGGTCGCGTAGATGAGGGTCTTGTATCCAAAGATCGGCTTGCGGCTGAAGACCGGGAAGACTTCCGAAACGATGCCGAAGAACGGCAGCGCAATGATGTACACCTCAGGGTGACCGAAGAACCAGAACAGGTGCTGCCACAGGATGGCTCCACCGTTGGCCGGATCGTAGATGTGCGAGAGGAAAATGCGGTCGGACGCGGCGGCCAGAAGGGCTGCGGCGAGAACGGGGAAGGCCATCAGGATGAGGATCGACGTGACCATGGTGTTCCACGTGAAGATCGGCATCCGGAACATGGTCATTCCGGGGGCGCGCATCGTGATTACCGTGGTGATGAAGTTCACGGCGCCGAGAATGGTGCCGAAGCCGCTCAGCCCAAGCCCGACCATCCACAGGTTGCCACCGACGCCTGGGGAGAACGTCGTACTGGCCAGAGGCTGATAGGCGAACCAGCCGAAGGATGCGGCACCCTGCGGAGTGAGGAATCCACCGACGGCGACGAGACTGCCGAAGAAGAAGGCCCAGAAGGAAAAGGCGTTCAACCGGGGGAAGGCCACGTCAGGGGCGCCGATCTGCAGCGGCATGAGGGAGTTGGCGAACCCGAAGAACAACGGCGTAGCGAACATCAGCAGCATGATCGTGCCGTGCATTGTGAAGAGCTGGTTGTACTGCTCCTTCGTCTGGACGACCTCGAGGCCGGGGGCGAAGAGCTGTGCGCGGATAACCAGTGCCATGACACCGGCAAGACAGAAGTAGACGAACGACGTGATCAGGTACATGTACCCGATGACTTTGTGGTCAGTGGAGGTGATCCACCGGACGATGACGTTGCCCTTGCGCTCGACACCGGTGGGCCGACGCGGGGCAGTGGGGGCTGCCGGCGCGGAAGGTGCCGTAGTGGTAGTAGTAGTCATGGACTAGTTGCCCTCCTGCTCGGTTGGTGCTGTCGTTCCTGGCAGATTTTGGTTGCGTGCGTAATCGAGGCCGAGCTGGCCGTCGTTGCCTGCAGCACGCAGGGAGTCGATGTACGACTCGTAGTCTGCCTCGGACACGACCTCGACCGTGAAGAGCATCAGCGAGTGATTCTCGCCGCACAGTTCGGCACACTTTCCGTCATAGGTGCCGATGCGCTCCGGGATGATCGACATGTAGTTGGTCTTGCCGGGGATCATGTCTTTTTTGTACAGGAAGTCAACGACCCAGAATGAGTGGATGACGTCGCGGGCGTCGAGCGCCAGTTCAACCTTCTGGCCGACCGGCAGGACGAGCGTGGGGATCTCAGACTGAACCAGCGAACCGGCGGGGCCGTCGACGTCGGGCTGGCCCTGGATGCCGGCACTGTAGACGTCTTCGTTGACGTAGTTGAAGTCCCAAGCCCACTGCTTGCCGATGACCTGGATTTTGACCTCCGGCTCATCGAAACGAGCCTCGATCTCTGCCTGGTCCCGCGCGGTGAAGGCGAAGAAGCCGACCACGAGAATAAGGGGAACGACCGTGTAGAAAATCTCGATCGGCATGTTGTAACGAAGCTGCACCGGAAGGCCGGTCTGACCCTTGCGGCGGCGGTAGACAACGACGGCCCAGATGATGAGCCCCCAAGTGATGAGCCCCACAATCATCAGAACGATCCACGACGTGGTCCACAGCCCGGAGATGCGCTCCGTCTGGTTGGTTACCGCCGGCTCACCCTCGATGAAGCCGGGGAGGTAGCCATGAAGCTGGGCTTGCGAGCAACCTGCGAGAACGAGGGCCAACGACGCTGCGATCGGAATTGCAGCCCATCGGAGACGATGGTTTTTGCGCACCAGTAACCTTTCGGTGAGACTCGACGACACTTAACTGGAAGTGCTTCTATAGACTTCCAGCCTACTGCGGGTGGCACGTTCCGTTGTGCAAGAACCGGCCTCCGAGATAACGAATTCGCCGCCAGTCATAGTATTTGCGGTGATACGAGCCCGTCGCGCTTTGTCTGGCGCCGGTGGGTCAGCTGAAGGAATCTCCACATGCGCAGCTTCCGCCGGCGTTCGGATTGTCGATCGTGAACCCCTGCTTTTGGATGGTGTCCTCGAAGTCGATGGATGCCCCGTCCAGGTAGGGGACACTCATTTTGTCAACGACGATCTCTACCCCATCGAAGTCGACGAGAGCGTCACCGTCGAGTAGCCTCTCGTCGAAGTAGAGCTGGTAGATGAGGCCGGAGCAGCCGCCGGGTTGAACGGCAACGCGCAGGCGAAGGTCCTCGCGGCCTTCCTGGGCGAGCAGGGTGCGTACCTTGTCAGCGGCGGTGGCGCTCAGGCCAACGCCATGGGCGGCTGTGCTGGCGACGACTGTGTCGGTCATGGTGCTCCTCAGTGTTCGAGTCGTTTTCACACGGTTTTTCGCGGCGGCTGGATGTCCGGTGGTGGCCACGAAGATTGTACCGACCACAACCGGGAATACACCCTCTGCATTCCCGGATTTCTGCGCTCTCGGTCGGGTCAGCTCCCGGTGCGCTGATTCAGACGGCCGAGTAGGAAGGCCTCACTGAGGATGGCCCGCTTGAACACTCCGAGATGCAGAGATTCGTTGGGGCTGTGCGCCCTGGAATCCGGGTCCTCGACCCCGGTGACCAAGATCTGAGCATCCGGAAACACCCGCACCAGGTCGGCGATGAAGGGGATGGACCCGCCGACGCCGATGTCCACCGGGCTTTCGCCCCAGGCTTCGGCCATGGCGCTCCGCATCTCAGCGACGGCCCAGCCGCCCGTGTCGACCAGGAAGGCCTCCCCCGTGTCGACGTCATCGATGTCGATTCGGGCGCCGAATGGAGCCTTGGCGTGCAGATGCGCCTCGAGCGCACGGAACGCTTCGTCCGCCGACTGACCGGGAGCGATCCGGGTGCTTAGGCGAACGGTGACGGCCGGGGTGAGCGTGTTCGACGCGTTGGCCACGGACGGCGCGTCGATCCCGGTGATTGTGATGGCCGGCTGGGACCAGATCCGGCTGAGCACCGAGCCGTGACCGATCGGGCCGACGCCGTCGGTGAGCCCGGTTTCCAGGCGGAGCTGCTCCACCGAGTAGTCCGGAGTCGGAACATCGATGCTCGTCAGCCCGCGGACCGCGACGGCGCCGTCGTCGGCGTACAGGCTGTCGAGCAGACGAACGACGGCCATCATTGCGTCGGGAACCGCTCCCCCGAACATGCCCGAGTGCGACGCGTGGTCAAGGGTGCGTACCGTCAGTCGGAACGTGACATTGCCGCGCAGCGCCGTGGTCAGTGCGGGGGTGTTGATGTCCCAATTGTTCGAATCTGCGACGACTATGGCGTCCGCGCGCAGGGACTCCCGGTTCTCCTCCAGGAAGGTGGTGAAGGACCGGCTGCCGAACTCTTCCTCGCCTTCGATGAAGAGCGCCAGGCCGAGGTCGAAATCGGGTCCTTCTGCTTCCACGAGAGCTCGGATCGACGCGATGTGGGCCATGACTCCCGCCTTGTCGTCCGCCGCACCGCGTCCGTAGAGGCGGTCGCCACGCACGGTCGGTTCGAACGGGTTGGAGTCCCAGTCCGCATCCTGGCCGGGGGGTTGCACATCGTGGTGCGCATAGAGCAGAACCGTCGGGCGCCCGTTGCGTGCCGCGCGCGTGGCCAAAACGGCCGGATGGCCGAGTTCGGCACCGCCCGGGATCCCGGCTCGCTTGATCTCGACCGATTCGAACACCCCGAGGTCGCGGACCAGGACCGCGACGGCATCCGCGCTGGTGGCCACCTGAAGTGCGTCGAAGGCATCCCAGGAGACGGAGGGAATCCGCACCAGGGAGCACAGGTCGGCAATGGTCGTGGGAAGGCCGCGTTCGACTGCCGCACGAAGAGCCGGGGCGGCCGGTGAGATTGCCGGGGGCGCTGTTTCTTGAATATCGGTCATCAGGTAATCTTAAGGCAACCAATTGCAAGGAACTGATGTGGCTAAGCCTGTGAACCCAGACGCACAACCATCCATGGAGACCCCGGACGAGACCAGGTCTCGCCTCGCGGCCACCCACCCTGTCGGCAAAGGGCAGGCGACGCCCAGCCGCAAGCAGCAAGAGGCTCTGAATCGGCGCCCGCTTGTTCCAGATGACCGCAAGCTCGCGGCCAAGCAGGCCAGAGGCAAGGCCGCCGAGGCTCGCGAGCGTGCCCGGGTGGGTATGGCTGCCGGAGATGAGAAGTTCCTCCCCGTGCGCGACCGCGGTGTGCAGAAGCGCTTCGTGCGCGACTTTGTCGACGCCCGCTTCAACGTGGGCGAATTCATGATTCCGGTGATGTTTCTGGTCATCCTGCTCAGCGTATTCCCCGACGCGGCCGTGCAGACGTACGGAATCCTGGGCCTGTGGGCCTTCGTCATCGTCGCCGTTGTCGACTCCGTCATCCTGGGCTTTATCGTCACGCGCAAGCTCAATGCCAAGTTCGGCGCTGAGAAAGCCGAGCGTGTGCGCTGGTACGCAGCGATGCGTGCACTGCAACTGCGTGTGCTTCGCCTGCCGAAACCACAGGTCAAGCGCGGCCGCTACCCCGCCTGACGCCGGAACTTCTCACGCGCTCAGGCGGAGAAGGTCCCCGACCTGATCAAGGGCACGCGGAGTTCCTCGTCCGTCAGCGATCCGTGCTGACCGATCATCGAACGTGCGGACTGATTCGGCTCGCGGGAGTCGTAGTAGGCGATGAGCTTGCGCGCGGCCACGATCACGTCGCCGATGCGAGGCAAAACCTCGGGTGCAACATCGCCGAACAGCCCGGACTCGACTGCTTCCGCGCGGCTGAAGACCCAGGCGCGGTGGCCTTCAATACCGCGCCACGTATCGGCGAGGGCCGCGCCTGAGTCGGAACCGAGTTCGGGTTCGAGGTAGAGGTGCAGGCACCGGGGATCCCCGCCGATGTGGCGGACGCCGCCGATGAGTTCGGGGACCGTGTCGAAGAGCACGTGTCTGGTCATCGGGACGTCGATGATTCCGTGGTCGGCCGTGACGAGGAGACCCTCATCGGCTTTCAGTGCGGCTGCGAAGCGGGCGGCCGCGCCGTCGAGGTTCTCCAGCGCGGCCAACCACCGTTCGGACTCCCAGCCGTGCGCGTGGGCGGCCACATCCAGCTCGGGGACGTAGACGTAGACGAGGGCGCGCGGCTCGGTGTCCAGAAGGTGTCGCGCGGCGGCAAACCTGTCGGACACGCTCTCCGCGGGTACGTAGTGCGCGCCGCGAAGCGCCGCCTGGGTGAAGCCGGATGTGGTGTACCGGCGGGGTCCGATGGCGAAACCGCGGATGCCGGCATCCGCGGCCCGTTCGAAGACGGTGCGCGCACGCTGCCAGGTCTCCGGTCGCATGTCGTCGTCCCAGCCGGTCAGCTGGTTCACCACACGGTCCCGGTCGGCGTCTCGGACCCGGTAGCCGACGAGTCCGTGCTGCCCGGGTGCGACACCCGTGGTAAGGGTCGTGATGCCTGCAGCCGTGGTGGATGGGAAGACGCCGTCGACCACGCTGGACTTGGTCAGTAGCGAGTTCAGGAATCGGGCGTGCCCAGGACGGGCTCGGAGGGAACTGACGCCGAGGCCGTCCGCCAGAAGGACGACCGCCTTGTTCGTCTGGCCGAGGTCCAGAATGTTGGAAAGGCCCTCGATCGATGACAGGGAACTTGTGAGAACGTCGGCAAGGCGCAGGGTGCCGAATTGGCGGGCCGGTAGCATGGGGGGCATCGTGCCAAGTCTGACATAGACAGGGCCGGATCGATCCAGCGCCTACCCGACAGCGCGCGTCCCTCAACGCACGCCTCACCAGAATTCACGAATGAGCCGTTCAGACAGCACCACGCCCGCCACGTTCACCGAGCGCATCGAAGACGTCGATGTCTCCACCGAGATGCAGGGCTCGTTCCTCGAATACGCCTACTCGGTCATCTACTCCCGGGCGCTCCCGGACGCCCGGGACGGGCTCAAGCCAGTGCAACGGCGCATCCTTTATCAGATGAGCGAGATGGGGCTCCGCCCCGATCGCGGCCACGTCAAGTCGGCGCGGGTCGTCGGCGAGGTCATGGGAAAGCTGCATCCGCATGGCGACACCGCGATCTATGACGCTCTCGTGCGCATGGCGCAGGCGTTCACGCTCCGGGTCCCTTTGATCGACGGCCACGGCAACTTTGGCTCGCTCGATGACGGGCCGGCCGCCCCGCGGTACACCGAGGCCAGGCTGGCCGCGCCGGCCCTGGCCATGACGGAAAACCTCGACGAAGACGTCGTCGACTTCGTACCCAACTACGACAACCAGCTCACCCAGCCGGACGTTCTCCCGGCCGCCTACCCCAACCTGCTCGTCAACGGCGCGAGCGGTATCGCCGTCGGCATGGCCACCAACATGGCTCCGCACAACCTGATCGAGGTCGTCGGCGCGGCGCGGCATCTGCTCGCCCACCCAGACGCGACCCTCGAGGACCTGATGGAGTTCGTCCCGGGGCCTGACCTGCCCACCGGCGGCACGATCGTCGGGCTGACGGGAATCATGGATGCCTACGCAACCGGGCGCGGCAGTTTCAAGACCCGGGCGCGGGTATCCGTCGAAGCCATCACCGCCCGCAAGGCCGGTCTCGTGGTCACCGAACTTCCCTATCTGGTCGGGCCCGAGCGGGTCATCGAGAAGATCAAGGACGGGGTCAATTCCAAGAAGCTCAGTGGCATCTCCGATGTCACCGATCTGACGGACCGCACCAAGGGACTCCGTCTCGTCATCGGGATCAAGACCGGTTTCAGCCCGGAGGCCGTGCTCGAGCAGTTGTACCGGGTGACCCCGCTCGAGGACTCCTTCAACATCAACGCGGTGGCCCTCGTCGACGGCGGCCCGCAGACACTGGGTCTGCGGGAACTCCTGCTCGTCTACATCGGACACCGAATCGAGGTCGTGACCCGGCGCTCGGCCTACCGACTGGCCCGACGAACGGAGCGTCTGCATCTCGTCGAAGGCCTACTGGTGGCAATCCTGGACATCGACGAGGTGATCCAGGTCATCCGCGCCAGCGACGACAGCGAGCAGGCGCGCGCCAAGCTGATCGACGTTTTCGACCTGAGCCAGATTCAAGCCGAGTACATTCTCGAGCTCCGCCTGCGGCGCCTGACCCGCTTCTCACGCATCGAACTCGAAACCGAGCGGGATCAGCTGCTGGCGGAGATCGCGGCGCTGAAGAAGCTTCTCGGCAGCAGGGCCTCCATCCGCACCCTGGTGTCCGACGAACTGGCCTCGGTGGCCGAGCGTTTCGGCACGCCGCGGCGAACCCTGTTGACCGAGGCCAAGGCGAATGTCGCCGGCGCCAACAGCGCCGCCGCCAAGCGGAAGGCCGCCATCCTCGAGGTGACGGACACCCCGACCCGGGTCTACCTCAGCGTGACGGGTAAGATCGCCCGGGTGGAGATTCCGGCCGGCACCACTGTCCAGCCGGAGCGGATCACGCCGGCTCAGAGGCGCAGCAAGCATGATGCCGTCCTGTCCGTTCTGGACACGACCAGTCGCACGGAGATCGGAGCGGTCACCAACCTGGGACGGCTCATCCGCTTCTCCCCCGTCGACCTCCCCTTGCTGCCGCCGACCTCGGTCCAGCTCGGGGCCGGCGTACGCGTGCGCGACTACCTGGCCCTGCCCAACACGGCGGAGAAGATCGTCGCGCTCGTCGCGCTCGATTCCAAGCATTCGATCGTTCTCGGGACCAGACAGGGCATCGTGAAGCGCGTCACCCCCGGCGACTGGGCAAACAAACCCGATTTCGAGATCATCGCGCTGAAGCTCAATGACATGGTGGTCGGCGCGGCGCAGGGTGCGGAAGACGACGAACTCGTCTTCATCGCCTCCGACTCACAGCTGTTGCGTTTTCCTGCCGGGTCGGTGCGCCCGCAGGGGCGCACCGCCGGCGGTATGGCGGGCATCAAACTGGCCGCGGACGCGCACGTGGTGTATTTCACCAGCGTGGAAACGCACGGCGCTGCGGCGCTCGTGGTTGCGACCGTCGCGACCGGCAGCCACACCCTGCCCGGAACAGACCCGGGCAGCGCCAAAGTGTCCGACTTCTCCGAGTACCCGGCGAAAGGCCGGGGAACGGGTGGGGTGCGCTCCCAGCGGTTCCTGAAAGGCGAGGACACCGTCTCCGTCGCGTGGGTGGGGCCTCTGCCGGCCCGGGCGGTCGCGTCGGACGGCACACCCCGCATGCTTCCTGAATCAGGGTCGCGACGTGATGCGTCCGGGGCCATGCTCGACTCCGTGATCGGCGCCATCGGCGCCCGGATCGGCTGACGCCCGAGCGCGATCTCCAGCCATGTGCGGAGGGTGGTGCGTTATGGTGGCCAGATGACACACCTCGACGATTCCGCCATTCTCGTCCTCGGCGCCTCGGGGGGTCTGGGAAGTGAAATTGCCCGACTTCTGGCTGCCGGCGGCGCCCGACTCGTCCTGAGCGGGCGCAACCAGGCGAAACTTGAGGCGCTCTCGATTCCCGGAACCCCGCTCGCCGCCGACCTCACCGATCCGGACGCAATCACGACTCTCGTCGCCGACGCGATCAGCGTGAACGGACGGCTCGACGGCATCGTCAACGCGTCGGGGGTCGTTGCCTTCGGACCGGCGATCGAGGTGAGCGATGAGACGCTCGCCGAGCTGTTCGCCGTGAACACGCTGGCACCGATCCGCCTGCTCCGTGCGGCTCGGGCCGCGCTGAGCGAATCCGCAGAGCAGGGGCGAGAGCCCTTTATCGTCACCCTCAGCGGCGTCGTCAGCGAGAGCCCCACTGCCAACCTCGCCGCATACTCGGCGTCCAAAGCCGCCCTCGCTGCCTTCGGCCAGGCCGCCGGCCGGGAACTGCGGCGTAGCGGCATCCGCATTCTGGACGCGCGGCCCGGTCACACCGAGACCGAACTCTCCACTCACCCGATCTCCGGAATCGCCCCCCGCCTGCCGGCCGGCTACCCTCCGGTCGTCGTCGCCCAACGCGTCGTCGACGCCATCATCAACGGCGAACGCGACTTGGCGAGCACATCGTTCCACTCGTAGCCCCCCCGGTCTGGGGCGTCACACGTCGATACGGTCGCGACTCAGTTTGTCCGAGCTCTCGATGATGAATTCCTTGCGCGGCGCGACGTCGTTGCCCATCAGGAGCTCGAAGACGTTTCCGGCCATCTCCGCGTCGGCGACCCGCACGCGGCGCAGCGTGCGATGCGCCCGCTCCATCGTCGTCGTCGCGAGCTGGTCGGCATCCATTTCGCCGAGGCCCTTGTAGCGCTGGATCGGATCCTGGTAGCGCTTGCCGCTTTTCTTGAGTCCGGCGAGCACAGCCTGAAGCTCCACCTCCGAATATGTGTAGATGGTCTCGTTCGGCTTCGTGCCCGGGTTCATCACCACGACCCGGTGGAGCGGCGGTACGGCCGCGAAAACGCGTCCCTCCGTGATCATCGGGCGCATGTAGCGGAAGAACAGAGTGAGCAGCAGCGTGCGGATGTGCGCGCCGTCGACATCCGCGTCGCTCATGATGATGACCTTGCCGTAGCGCGCGGCTGACAGGTCGAAACTTCGTCCGGACCCGGCGCCGATCACCTGGATGATCGACGCGCACTCGACGTTCGACAGCATGTCGGCAACGGATGCCTTTTGCACGTTCAGGATCTTGCCGCGAATGGGGAGGAGTGCCTGGTGCTCGCTGTCCCGGGCGAGCTTGGCCGTGCCCAGGGCGGAATCTCCTTCGACGATGAAGAGCTCGCTCGTCGAGACATCATTGCTGCGGCAGTCGACCAGTTTCGCGGGCAGGGACGAGCTCTCCAGCGCGTTCTTCCGGCGCTGGGTTTCCTTGTGGGCGCGAGCCGAGATTCGCGATTTCATCTCGGCCACGATCTTGTCCAGCACCACCGCGGCCTGCGTTTTGTCGTCGCGCTTCGTGGACACGAAACGCTCGTTCATGGCTTGGGCGACTACGTTGGCCACGATGGCGCGAACCGCGGGGGTGCCGAGCACCTCCTTGGTCTGCCCCTCGAATTGAGGCTCGGGAAGCCGCACGGTGAGCACTGCTGTGAGGCCGGCCATCACGTCGTCCTTCTCCAGCTTGTCCGACCCCATTTTGAGCCGTCGAGCGTTCAGCTCGACCTGCGCACGCAAGAACTTGAGCAGGCCCGCGTCGAACCCGGCCTGGTGCGTTCCGCCCTTCGGGGTGGCGATGATGTTCACGAAGCTGCGGACATCCGTATCGTAACCTGTCCCCCAACGGAGGGCGATGTCCACGGCACAGTCCCGGACCAGCTCGGTAGGCACCATGGCACCCGTCGGGGTCAGCACCGGGACAGTCTCCCGGAAGGTCCCGTTTCCGGTCAGTCGCCAAGTGTCGGTGATCGGGCTGTCGGTGGCGAGGTGATCGACGAACTCCGAGATCCCGCCCTCGAACATGAAGGACTCGAGCACGTGCACGTCTGTGCGCTCGTCTACGATCTCGATCCCCAGGCCCGGGACGAGAAAGGCCGTCTGACGCGCTCGCTCGAGCAATTCCTCGGTCTGAAACGACGCACCCTTCGTGAAGATCTGACGGTCGGCCCAGTAGCGCACCCGCGTCCCGGTCACACCGCGCTTGACCTTGCCGATGACGCGTAGTTCGCTCTGCTTCTCAAAGGGCGTGAACGGCGCGTCGGGGCTCTTCTTCCCCGAGTCCGCGAAAATCCCGGGTTCGCCGCGGTGGAACGACATGGCCCAGGTCTTGCCGTCACGGTCGACCTCGACATCGAGGCGCTCGGACAGGGCATTGACGACGGATGCGCCCACGCCGTGGAGGCCACCGGACGCGGCATACGATCCGCTGCCGAATTTGCCGCCGGCATGCAGTTTGGTGAAGACGACCTCGACGCCGGTCAGTCCCGTCTTCGGCTCGATGTCAACCGGAACGCCCCGAGCCGTGTCGCGCACCTCCACGCTCTCGTCAGCATGGAGCACGATGTCGATGCTGGTGCCGAAGCCGCCCAGTGCCTCGTCGACCGAATTGTCGATGATCTCCCAGAGACAGTGCATGAGGCCGCGCGAGTCGGTGGACCCGATGTACATGCCCGGGCGTTTGCGAACCGCTTCCAGTCCTTCGAGGACTGACAGGTGGCGGGCAGAATAATCAGAAGAACTCACAACGATCAAGAATACCGAACCAACGCCCTCCCCCCGGTCATCAACACCCGATTGAAGTGCGCTACGCGGTGAGCGAAATAACGGGCAACCGACTCGATAACCTTGCCAGACCGTGTTTCCATTAGGTACAGGTTAAATTGGTATCAGTTGGTATCAGTCTGGAGGAGGAAACCATGTCCCAGATCGCAGCCGCAAATGGTGCCGTCAACAACGAGAAGGCTCCCCACCAGCTCACCGCGGCAGACCGCTGTGATGCATGTGGAGCCCAGGCCTACATTCGTGTGGTGGTGAACAACAGCGAACTGCTGTTCTGCGCGCACCACGGCCGTAAGCACCAGGAGAAGCTCGCCGCCATCGCGGAGAGCTGGCACGACGAGTCGAGCCGCCTCCTCGAGGACCAGCGCTCCTAGCGGTATCGGTCGGCCTCAGGCAGCTCTAGCGGTCCTGCGACCGGCCGATGGGCCTCTATTCCATGGGGAGTCCGAGCCGCAGCGCAATCTGATTGCGTGCGGCTCGTGCCATGTCGTCGGCAGCCAGTGAATCGTCACCGGGCAAATACTCGTGACCGACACGAGCGAGGGCCGCACGCAGCAGGTGGTCGGCCAGTCCGGGGTTTTTGGCGAGAACGGGACCGTGAAGATGGGTCCCGACGACGCTACCCATGACCAGTCCCTCCGCACCCGCGCCATTGCCCGATCCGGAGAGCACCTGGCCGAGCGGCGCCGCCTCGCCACCGACATAGCTGCGCCGATGATTTTCGAAACCGATCAGACGTCCGAACCGGGAGGCGACCACGATGTCATCCGTGGCCCGTGCCAGCATCGGGACGGCGCGACCGGCCACGATGCCCAGCCCCTCGACAACGGATCCGTCGGCGAGTTCGATTCCCCAGCTCAGAAGTTCCCAGCCGGTTCCGATCAGGAGGATGGGGACACCCGCGGTGGCCCAGGTGCGCAGCTCCGTGGTCATCGTCGCGAGGATGTCCCTGGCGCGCACCATGTCGGAGTCGGAGCCCGATCCGACGACGACGGCATCGACTTGGTCCGGCAGATCGGCCGCGGAGCGCACCTCCACGACCGTGGCGTCGGCACCGGCCCATCGGGCCCGCTGGGCGAGAACGCGGGCGTTGGCGGCATCGCCGTTGGTGCCCAGGAGTTCGGGAAGCAGCGACACGATCGAGAGCGGACGGGTCATTCCTGCTCCTCCTTGTTAGTGACGAGCCCCAGATGCGTCCTGGTGCGTCGCATGGAGTCTGCGGAGAAGATGATCGTCTTCAAACCCGCCAGCGGTTCGGGCAGGGCCAGGAAATCGTCCAGGGCCAGGCCCAGGTTCGGCTCGATGCGGTCGACGACGACGTCGTCGTATACCAGCTGAAGGGCAATATCGTGCGCCTTCGAACCGGATGCAATACGGACCCGGCCAAGACCCGAGGTGTTGACGGGCCAAAAGTAGGACGGGTCGCGCACGTCTGACCCGATTGCGATGAGGATCTGCTCGGTCTTCGGCTCGAGGCTGTCGACGTTCAGCTGAAAACTGGCCGGGTTCTGCACCAGTACGAATTCCACCTGCTGGCCTCGAACCGTGACGATCTCACCACGGCCGAAGACCGGTGGGATGGCCGAGATGGCGTTGATGGCCAGCACCGGATCGAAGCGGTCGCCGAGCGCGGCCTGCGCCGTGCACAGCGCGGTCAGGGCGTCGACGGCATAGTGCGTTCCGCGGGCGGGCAACCCGAGCGGGTAATCCACACCCGCAATGCTCACGGTGGCGCGGCGGCCCTGCACCGAGGTGAGGAGCATCCCCTCCCCCGCGTCCAGCCTGGTGGCGGTGGTCGCACTGTAGCCTAAGCCCCGCGGATTGTCGGCGAGAACGTCGGCGGACACGCCGTAGCGCGCGACTGCCGAGGAAACGGGCAGGCGTGCGGCGAGGTCGGTCAAATACTGGTCGTCCGCGTTGACCACGACGGTTCCGGTGGCTCTGGCGGCGATCTTGGCGAGCATGGCCGCGACCATGTTCGAGTCATGAAATCGGTCGATCTGGTCGACCATGACGTTCGTCAGCGCAACGACGCGCGGCGTCAACGTACCAGAGATCAGGGCTCCGTGGCCCTCATCCATCTCCAACACGGCGATGTCGCCCGCGATATGACCGCTCAGGCTGGCCTGCTCGAGCAGCGCGGAGGTAAGACCCTGGCTGATGTTGGCCGTGGACTGGTTGGTGAAGACAACGGTACCGTGAGCGCGGAGCGCTGCGACCAGCATCTTGGTCGTCGTTGATTTGCCGCTCGACCCGGTGACGATGACCAGGCCGCCCGGAAAGCTGTTCAGGCTGCGCGGAAGGAATCCGGGTGCGATCCTGTTGACCACGAGACCCGGGATCGCGGATCCGCCGCCCGGCTTCCGCCACCGGGCCAATTTCCGTACGATGCGTCCCAGAAGAATCGCCGGTGCGTAGCGCAAAACGAGCTCTACTCGAGGTAGTCGCGTAGGGACTGCGACCGTGAGGGGTGACGCAGTTTGGCCATGGTCTTCGACTCGATCTGACGGATGCGCTCACGCGTCACGCCGAACGTGTCGCCGATCTGGTCGAGGGTCTTCGGCATGCCGTCCCCGAGGCCGAAGCGCATGCGGATGACGCCGGCTTCTCGTTCGGAGAGCGAGTCGAGCAGGCTTTCCAGCTGCTTCTGCAACATCGTGAACCCGACGGCGTCCGCAGGCACAACGGCTTCCGTGTCCTCGATCAGGTCGCCGAACTCGCTGTCGCCGTCCTCACCGAGCGGAGTGTGCAGGGAGATGGGTTCGCGGCCGTACTTCTGGACTTCGACGACCTTCTCCGGGGTCATATCCAGTTCGCGGCTCAGCTCTTCCGGGGTGGGCTCCCGGCCGAGGTCCTGAAGCATCTGGCGCTGGACGCGGGCGAGTTTGTTGATGACCTCGACCATGTGCACTGGAATACGGATCGTGCGGGCCTGGTCGGCCATCGCACGCGTGATCGCCTGACGGATCCACCAGGTCGCGTAGGTGGAGAACTTGAAGCCCTTGGTGTAGTCGAATTTTTCGACGGCACGGATGAGGCCCAGGTTGCCCTCCTGGATCAGGTCGAGGAATTGCATGCCGCGGCCCGTGTAGCGCTTGGCGAGCGAGACGACCAGGCGAAGGTTTGCCCCCAGGAGGTGGCTTTTGGCGCGGGCGCCGTCTTTGGCGACCCACATGAGCTCGCGTCCGAGGGCGCTCTTCTTCTCGGCGTCGCTCATCTGAGACATCTTGTCTTCGGCGAAGAGCCCGGCTTCGATTCGCATCGCGAGCTCGACCTCTTCGGCGGCGTTCAGCAGGGCGACCTTGCCGATCTGCTTCAGGTAGTCCTTGACAGGGTCGGCCGTCGCGCCCGTGATTGCACTGGAGTAAACCGGCACCTCGTCGTCGTCGTCGACCAGTGACAGTACCAGGGCGCCGCTCGGGAGCGCCTCGGTGGATGCTGCGCGCTTCTTTTTGGCCTCGTCGGAGTCGTCGTCGGCATCCGCGTCATCTCCGCGGGCGGCCTCATCGTGTTCGTCAGATGCCGGCTTGGCCTTCGCCTTCGTGCTGGCGGCGCGCTTGCGCGGCGCGGGCTTCTCTTCACCGCTTACTGCGGCCGCTGCCGCAGTAGCGGCCTTGGCCAGAGCGGCCTTGGTCGGCTTCTTCGCGGCGGCCTTGGCTGCCGGCGCAACTGCGTCTGAAACCTCAGTGGTGCTCACGGTGAGTTCTTCGGTCTGCTCGATTTTTTTGCGGGTTGCCATTCGAACACCTCTCATGCCGTGGCGCGGGAGCCTGCGGCGCTGCCAAGCGGGTCCCGACCGGGTGGGTCTAGCGGGAGAGGAGCCTGGGCAGTTTGGATTTTGGGCAGTACTAGGACCCATGTCAAGTCCCGGGCTATTCACACCGACACTGCTGTCGTTGCTCCCAGGACCAGAACGGGCCCTATTGACAATCATTGCATGCTTTGTGTAGGAGACAAGCCAGGCGCGCAGCTATTCAGGCTGCTGCCTCCGGCGCCATGCCCGCGCCACGGCGACCCAGAGCGGCGCGACTTCCACTCCCTCGTCGCGGGACAGCTGGCTGCGGGTGCGGGCCCGGGCGTGCAGCAGGAAAATCACGCCGAGTCCCACAACCAGGAACTGCACAGAAAACGCAACCCGAAAGGAGTCGAGCGAATACAGATCGCTCACCTCCCCCCTGGCGGTGCGCCAGCCGTCCTGCAGGTCAAGCAGTAGCCCGATGAGGTAGACCATCACGAAACTGGCGGTGAAGCCGCCCACGTTCACGACGCCGTTCGCCGAGCCGTGGCTGCGCTGGGGGTTGAAGGTGCGCGCGAAATCGAAGCCGATCAGTGAGCCGGGTCCCCCGATGCCAAGTGCGACGAGCAGCACCAGCATCAACCAGAACGGCGGCTGCTCCGGCCACAGCAGCACCGCGGCCCAGGCCGCGCCCATCAGCGCGACGACGCCGAGCACGATGGTGCTGCGGCGCAGCGGAAAGCGCGCCGTCAGGATCCCCAGGATCGGCCCGCACACCATGCCGGCACCCACCAGGACCATCAGCATCGCCGCGGCGAGGGACGGGTCGTAGCCAAGTCCGTACACCATGAAAGGGAATCCCCAGAGCAGGGTGAAGACGGTTCCGGAGGACTGTGTGACGTAGTGCGACCAGAAGCCGAGCTGGGTTCCAGGCCGCTTGAAACTGTGTGTGAGCTGCAGTAGCGCGCCACGCCAGCTGGTGGTCCGGTTCTGCATGGATGCGCGCTCCGGCTGGTCCGTCACCACGACGATGACCACGATCAGGGCCAACACGGCAACCGAGGCGGCGGAGAGGAACGTCGGCGTCCACCCCCAGGTGTGCAGCACCCACGCCAGCGGTAGGGCGGACAGCACCTGGCCGAGCTGACCGATGTTGCCCAGCCACTGCGAGAGCTGAGGAACGATGCGTCCGGAGAACCACGAGGCGATGAGACGAATCATCGAGATGAAGATGGCGGCGTCGCCGGCACCGACGAGGATGCGCCCGAGCACGGCAATCGGGATGTCGGGGGCGAAGGCGAGCGTGGTCTGGCCGACCACCATCAGCCCTGTCCCGGAGGCCACCAGCACGCGAGGCCCGTACCGATCGATCAGGACGCCCACCGGAATCTGTGCCGCCGCATAGACGGCGAGTTGCACGACGGCGAGGCTCGACAGCAGCGCGGCAGACCCGCCGAACCGTTCGGTGGCGGCGACACCGGCGATCCCGAGGGAAGAGCGCTGCAGGACGGCGGAGAGGTACGCGAACGATCCGACGTAAAAGATCAACCAGGACCGGCGCGAGTTCATTGCCCCAAACTTACCCGCGCCGAAGCATCCGGATTCACGGCGACGCGCGGCGGATCAGGCCGGCGAACCGTCGTCTCTGCTCCGCCGGGTGGCGAGGAAGTTCTCCAGTTCGGCGGCGATCTCATCGGCGCTGGGCAATTCGCCGGCCTCGTCGGTCAGTGGGGAGCGCAGCGTGCTGCCCTCCATATAGGCGTCGTAGCGCTCTTCGAGCGTGCCGACGAGCTTGCCCAGCTCGGGGTTGTCCCGCACTTGCTCGTCGATGCGGGCGACGAACTCGCGGTTCTTCTCTCGCACCCGATCGGTGGGGAAGATCAGCCCGGTGGAGGCACTCGTGCTGTCCAGGGCTGCGAGGGCGGCGAGGGGGAATTCCGTGTCGGCCAGATAGTGCGGGATGAGCAGTACGAACCCGACGACGGAGACGCCAGCCTCCTGCAGCCGGTATTCCACCAGGTGCAGCACGTTCGCCGGAACCTGGGTGTTCGGACGCCAGACCGACATGCTCTCGACCAGATCGGACCGGTTTCCGCTGACGGTCACGCCGATCGGACGGGTGTGCGGGACCGGCATCGGAATCGCGTGCACCCAGGTTGTGGAGGCCACCTTGAAGCGGCGCTCAAGCTGCAGCACCGCGGCGGTGAACTGTTCCCAGCGGAAATCCGGCTCGAAGCCGGTCAGAAGCAGGAACGGCTGGCCGATCTCGTCCCGGGCCTGGTACACCCTCAGGGCGGGAGGCTGATAGTCGGTGAGGTGGTCCTGGTCGAACTGGATGATCGGCCGCCGCGCCCGGTAGTCGAGCAGCACGTCGGCGTCGAAGGTCGCGACGACGGTGTGGTCAAGGGTTTCCAGAAGGTATTCCGTGAATTGCGAGACGGCGCCACCGGCATCCGCGAAGCCCGTCAGACCCGCCACAAGGTGGAGCCCCTCCGGGACGTTTTGCGCGTCCGCAGTCAGCTCGTAAATGTCACCAGGATCCCGCATGACATTAACTGTAAGCGCCAAATTCCGGGCGGTGCGGGAATCGACGACCCCGCCGTGATGCCGAGAGCGAACACACCCGGAGCGTACGATCGGGGGATGAACGCACCCCGTCTGACCATATCCGCAGCACCCGCCCTCGAATCGGAGGTGGACGTTCTCATTGTCGGGGCGCTCCAGTCCGGCGACACCGCCGCCCTGTTCGCTGACGCCGCCTTCGCCGGCCTCGCGGACCAACTCGCCCCCCTGGGTATCACGGGTGGTCGCGATCAGGTGGTGCGACTGCCTGCGTCGATCGGCAACGCCCGCAGCATCGCCGTTGTCGGAATCGGCAAGGAGGTCACGGTCGATGCGCTGCGCCATGCTGCCGGGTCGGCCGTTCGCCAGCTGACCGGCGTGACCTCGGTTGCCTTCGCCTTCCCCACGACCACGGATGCCCAAGCGGAGGCCGTCCTTGAGGGTGCCGCGCTCGGTGCGTACTATTACACCGCGTACCGGCAGAACTCGCTCGCCGCGACCAAGATCCCGGCGCAGGAGATCACGGTGCACACCGCCGCGGAGGCGGCCGGAGCCTCCACCCGCGTCGGAGTCATAGCCGAGGCCGTCAACCTGGTCAAGGACCTGGTCAACATGCCGCCCTCCGACCTCTACCCGGAGGCACTCGCGCGCCTGTCCATGGACGCCGCCGCGGGCCTTCCCGTCGCCGTGCGCGTCTGGGACGAGGCGGAGCTGGCCGCGGATGGTTTCGGCGGCATCGCGGGCGTCGGCCAGGGTTCCAGCCGGCCGCCGCGCCTGGTCAAGGTCAGCTACACGCCGGAGGGCGCGACGCAGCACATTGCCCTGGTCGGCAAGGGCATCACCTTCGACACCGGCGGACTCTCACTGAAGCCGCCGGCATCCATGGTCGGCATGAAATACGACATGACCGGCGCGGCGACCGTGCTGGCCGTGACCCTGGCGGCCGCCCGCCTGGGGCTCAACGTGCGTATCACCGCCTGGCTCTGCATCGCGGAGAACATGCCGTCCGGCTCGGCCATCCGACCCAACGACGTGTTGCGGATCCGCGGAGGCCGCACGGTCGAGGTGCTGAACACGGATGCGGAGGGTCGCCTGGTTCTTGCGGACGGTCTCGTCGCGGCCGGCGAGGAGTGCCCGGATGCGATCGTGGACGTGGCGACGCTGACCGGCGCCGCCCTCGTCGCACTCGGCACCCGCTACTACGCCGCCATGGGTGAGGATGCCCTGGTCGCCCGGGTGCTCACCGCCGGCAAATCGGTGGGTGAGCTGGTGTGGCCGATGCCGCTTCCCGAGGAACTGCGCCCTCTACTCAACTCGGATGTCGCCGACATCGCCAACGCGAAGATCGGCAGCACCCACGGCGGCATGCTGCTCGCCGGAGTATTCCTGCAGGAGTTCATCGGAACCCGCGGCAACGGGGACGGCACCGAGACGATCCCGTGGGCCCACCTGGACATCGCCGGGCCGGCCCACAACACCGGCAGCGGGTGGGGATTCACGAATGCCGGGCCGACCGGAATCTCGGTTCGGACTCTGCTCCGACTGGCCGAGGACTTTTCGCGCCCGTAGTACAGTCAAGTGGGCGAGAAATCTCGCCCACTCTCGCCTGCCCGGATGCGTATCCTCGCTGCGGGCAGACCGGGTTGTGATGTATGAGGGAGTATCTGGGTGTCGGAACAGAATTTTGACCTTGTCGTTCTCGGCGGCGGAAGCGGTGGCTACGCGGCCGCATTGCGTGCCGTTCAGCTGGGGCTCACCGTTGGCCTGATCGAAAAAGGCAAACTCGGCGGAACCTGTCTGCACCTCGGTTGCATCCCGACCAAGGCACTCCTGCACTCGGCCGAGGTGGCCGATTTCAGCCGCGACGCCGCGAAGTATGGTGTCAAAACGCAGTTCGAGGGCATCGACATGCCCGCCGTGAACGCGTTCCGCAAGAGTATTGTGGCGTCGAAGTTCAAGGGGCTGCAGGGTCTGATCAAGTCGCGCGGCATCACAGTGATCGAAGGTGAAGGTCGACTGATTTCGCCGAACGCCGTGCAGGTCGGTGCCGACACCATCGTGGGTAAGAACATCGTCCTCGCGACAGGCTCCTACTCCCGCTCCCTGCCGGGGCTCGCCATCGGCGGTCGAGTCATGACCAGCGAGCACGCCCTCGAGCTCGAGTTCGTCCCGAAGAAGGTCGCCGTGCTCGGCGGCGGCGTCATCGGCGCCGAATTCGCGAGCGTCTGGAAGTCCTTCGGTGCCGACGTCACCATCATCGAGGCACTTCCCCACCTGGTTCCCAACGAGGAAGAGTCCATCTCCAAGCAGCTGGAGCGCGCCTTCCGAAAGCGTGGCATCGAATACTCGCTCGGCATCCGGTTCCAGAGCGTCACTCAGCACGAGAACGGCGTCGTCATCACCCTGGAGGACGGCACCGTCATCGAGGCTGAGATTCTGCTCGTCGCCGTCGGGCGTGGCCCGTCGACCGCCGGACTCGGCTTCGAGGAGGTCGGCGTCACCATGGACCGCGGCTTCGTCCTGACCGACGAGCGCCTCGCGACCAACATCCCCGGCGTCTTCGCCGTGGGCGACATCGTCCCCGGCCTGCAGCTCGCGCACCGCGGATTCCAGCAAGGCATCTTCGTCGCCGAGGAGATCGCCGGTCTCAACCCGATCGTCGTCGACGACCTCAACATCCCCAAGGTCACCTATAGCGACCCGGAGATCGCCTCCGTTGGCTACTCGGAGGCCAAGGCTGCCGAAAAGTTCGGCGCCGACCAGATCTCCACCGTCGAGTACAACCTGGGTGGAAACGGCAAGAGCTCCATCCTCGGCACGAGTGGCTCCATCAAGCTCGTCCGGGTCAAAGACGGCCCCATCCTCGGTGTCCACATGATCGGCGCCCGCGTCGGCGAGCTGATCGGTGAGGGACAGTTGGTGGTGAACTGGGAGGCCTACCCGGAAGACATCGCCCCGTTCCTGCACGCGCACCCCACCCAGAACGAGGCACTCGGCGAGGCCTTCCTGGCGCTGGCCGGCAAGCCGCTTCACGCGTAGCCGTCGAACCTCTGCATTCAGACACTCAGTACTCTAATTACAGACAATTCGTTTTGAAGGAGACAATCGCATGAGCGAATCCGTTAACCTCCCGGCACTCGGTGAGAGTGTCACAGAGGGTACGGTCACCCGCTGGCTGAAGAACGTGGGAGACCGCGTCGAAGTCGACGAGCCGCTGCTGGAAGTATCGACCGACAAGGTGGACACGGAAATCCCGTCCCCCATTGCCGGCGTGATCGAGGCCATCCTGGTTCAGGAAGATGAGACCGTCGAGGTCGGAACTCCGCTGGTCACGATCGGTGACGGTTCCGGTGCCTCCGCTCCCGTCGCGGAAGCGCCTGCGCCGGTGGACGCTCCCGAGCCCGTCGCGGAAGCGCCGGCACCGGTGGCCGCCCCCGCACCCGTGGCGGCACCCGCACCCGTTGCAGCACCCGAACCGGTCGCGGCACCCGCACCGGTCGCGGCACCCGCACCGGTCGCCGCTCCCGAACCGGTCGCGGCACCCGCACCGGTCGCCGCTCCCGAACCCGTCGCTGCACCCGCACCGGTGTTCGCGCCCACACCGGTCGCGGCGCCCGTTGCTGCTGCGGCTCCTGTCGCTGCCCCCGTCGCCGCCCCAGCACCTGCCGCTGCCCCCGTGGTCGCGCCGGAGCCGGCCGTCTCCCGCGGATCGCACGCGGGAACATCCGGCTACGTCACCCCCATCGTCCGCAAACTCGCGAACGAGGCCGGCGTCGATCTGTCTCGCGTGGTCGGAACCGGTGTCGGTGGACGCATCCGCAAGGAGGACATCGCGCTCGCCCAGGCCAGCGCTCCCGTCGGGACGGCTGCAGCAACAGCTCCGGCCGTGGAGGTTTCCGCCCTGCGCGGGACCACCCAGCCCATGTCGCGTCTGCGCAAGGTCGTCGCCGAACGCGCCGTCATCTCGATGCAGTCATCGGCTCAGCTGACCACGGTGGTCGAGGTCGACGTGACCCGGGTCGCGATTCTTCGCGACCAGGTCAAGGCCGATTTTCACGCCAAGACGGGTAACAAGCTGTCCTTTCTGCCGTTCTTCGCTCTCGCTGCAGCCGAGGCACTTCAGGCCAACCCAATCATCAACGCCACCATCAACGGCGACACGATCGTGTACCCGAGCCAGGAGAACATCAGCATTGCGGTCGATACCGAACGCGGCCTGCTGACCCCGGTCGTGCGCAACGCGGGCGAACTCGATCTGGCCGGATTCGCCGCTCAGATCGCCGATCTCGCTCAGCGCACCCGCGACAACAAGCTCAAGCCCGACGAACTGTCTGGTGGAACGTTCACGCTGACCAACACCGGTTCGCGCGGTGCGCTCTTCGACACCCCGGTCGTCTTCCTGCCGCAGAGCGCCATCCTCGGCACCGGGGTTGTCTACAAGAAGCCCATCGTCGTCAGCCAGGGTGGCCTCGACGCGATCGCGATCCGCTCGACCGTGTTCCTGGCTCTGTCCTATGATCACCGCATCATTGACGGCGCGGATGCTTCACGCTTCCTCGTCACCATGAAGCAGCGTCTCGAGGCAGGTGCCTTCGAAGCAAACCTCGGCATCTAGTCGATGTCGTCCGTGAGACCAGACCTTGACTGGTAGTCGAAAATATCCCTGATTCGCCAGCCGGCCTCGCCCTTGACCACAAGGACCGAGGCCGGCTGTCGTTCTGCATCCGGGGCCTGAAGCGACACGAGCGCGACATCCCCCATTCGCTCCACCAGAACCGCCGCCCACGACGACCAATCCTCGAATTCGGCGACCTCGCCGCCCTGTTGCATCATGCGCAGGGTGTAGCTGTCGGCCGCCAGAGCCGCCGATTGCGCCTGGTGCACGGCATCGAGGCAGACCACCGAAACCTCCGCAAGGCACCGGCTGCGGACCCGCAGCAGGGCCGGAAGCGCGACCACCGGGTCGTCACCGGTCACCACGGCTTCCTCTCGGGGAGACCCGTCGCCGCCTACTTCGTCGCCGTCAGCGGTGGTCGACTCGGCCGGCTTTGAAGAGCCCTCCGGCCGCGCTCCGTCGGTGTGTGCGGATCCACCCGCGGCCAGCGCCATCACCGCCAGTCCCGTACTCAACAGGGCCACGAGGGCCACGAGGAGCAGCGGCCCACGGCGGAGGCGGAACCGCCGGCCCAGCAGCGACTTCAGCCCACCGGCCGGGTGACCTTCCCACAGCCGGCCAACCGCCGTGCGAGCACGCGAGACCCGGCTGCCGAGCATCCGTTTGGCCCGGGGATCCTCTGCGGCAAAGCGGACCTTCTCCGTGGGAGCACATCCGACGAAATCGTCACTCAGAGGTCTCCGGAGCCAGTCGACGGCCGGTTGCGGCCCGCTGACGGCCTCGGGGCTCCGACCCAGCCTCACCGGCCTGGCCTCGGCCCAGGCGAACAGGAGATGCTCGACCTCGCCCCAGGTACGGGCCGCCGAGCCAGCGGCCGGCACCGCACACCACCGTTCCAGGTCGCAAAGGACCGTCGGGACCGGAACGACGGGATCGACGTGGTCGAGCACCGTCCGGATGACCTGCGCGAGCCGGCCGTGCACCAGGGCGAGCGCCTCGGACCGCCCGCGACCGGCTTCGGGCAGCGCCCGGAGCTCTCCCAGCCCGGTCAGGACCGGGCGCCCGCTGGAGTCGAAGAGAATGCTCGCGAGGCTGACGGCCGGATGGATCAGGCCGATGGCCTGCAGCTCCGCCAATGCGGCCGCGATCGGCGCCAGGATCGTGACCGCCTCCCCGGGAAGCAAGTGGCTGCGGCCCTCCAGAAAGCCGCTCAGCGACCCGCCCGTGAGCTGTTCCAGTACGAGGCAGGTGCGGCCATCGGCCAGGGTGCCGACATCGACGAGCGTGGTCAGCCGTCCGACCGTCAGGGTGGTCAGGGCTTGGACCTCCCGTTCGATCGAGAAGTCATCCGTTCCCGGATGGAAGACCTTGAGCACGACGGACGTCGTGGAGCCACCCTGCTCCCACCCCCGCGCCTCATCCCCGGTCGAGGTCGACGGGGACGGCGCCACGCCCACATACAGGTCGGCCCGGTCGGTTGACGCCAAGCGCCGCAGAGCGCGGTAGCCTGCGACCAATGTGGGGCCGCCGCCGGGTACCGAGCCGGTCGAGTGCGGCGGGGACGCGGGCCCCGGATTGCGGACGCGTCGACCGCGAGTTCTCATACCGGACATGCTGGCCTCGCCGCTCCCCTCCCGGCCGACCCGGACTCGGTTCGGGGACAACCGGGCCGCCAACCCCGTGGGGAGGAGCGCCGGGGTTTAGGATGAGGGCATGCTCGACTTTGTCGTCGCGGGGCTAAGCGCCAACTCCGTGCCGTATGTTGAGGGCCTTGAGCTCCAACGCGCAGTCCACCGTTCCGTCGTCTCCGGGGAGAGGTCGGACACCGTCATCTTTCTCGAACATCCGAGTGTGTATACCGCCGGGAAGCGCACAGCTCCTGAGGAGCGTCCCCGAAACGGAACCCCCGTCATCGACGCGGACCGCGGTGGGAAGATCACCTGGCACGGCCCCGGGCAGCTGGTCGGGTATCCGGTTATTCGCCTCCGGGAGCCCGTCGACGTCGTCGGCTACGTGCGCCTCCTCGAGGGGATCCTCATCGACGCCCTCCTGGGCTTCGACATCGTCGGCTGCCGAATCTCGGGCCGTTCAGGAGTCTGGGTCGGCCCGGAGGGCCGGGAAGACAAAATCGCCGCCATCGGAATCCGCGTCGCGGAAGGAGTGACCATGCACGGCTTCGCCCTCAACTGCAACAACTCGCTCGAACCCTACGACCACATCATCGCCTGCGGGATCAAGGACGCCGGCGTCACCACCATCTCGAGAATGGTCGGCCACGACGTGAAACCGGCCGACCTCATCGCCCCCATCACGGCCCAGTTCGAGACCGTCTGGGCGGTGTCCGCATGAGCGCGACGCCCGAGGGACGCAAGATGCTCCGCCTTGAGATCCGCAATATGGAAACGCCGATCGAACGTAAGCCCGCCTGGATCAAGACGGTGGCGAAGATGGGACCGGAGTACCGCAAGCTCCAAAACCTGGTGAAGGGCGAAAACCTGCACACCGTGTGCCAGGAGGCCGGCTGCCCTAACATCTTCGAATGCTGGGAAGACCGCGAGGCGACCTTCCTGATCGGCGGGTCACAGTGCACGAGGCGGTGCGACTTCTGCCAGATCGATACCGGCAAACCTGCCGAGTACGACACGGATGAGCCGCGCCGTGTCGCGGAATCCGTCGTCAAGATGAATCTGCGCTACGCCACGGTGACGGGCGTCGCCCGCGACGACCTGCCAGACGAGGGCTCCTGGCTCTACGCGGAGACCATCCGGCAGATCCATCAGCAGAGTCCCGGAACCGGCGTCGAGATTCTGGTCCCGGACTTCTCCGGTAACCCGGACCACCTCGGCGAGGTTTTCTCCGCCCAGCCCGAGGTCTTCGGCCACAATGTGGAGACCGTCCCGAGAATCTTCAAGCGAATCCGGCCGGCATTCCGCTACGAACGGTCCCTGGACGTCCTCACCCAGGGCCGCGATGCGGGACTTATCACGAAATCGAATCTGATCCTGGGCATGGGCGAGGAGCGCGCGGAGGTCAGCCAGGCCCTCCAGGACCTGCACGACGCCGGGACCGACATCATCACGATCACCCAGTATCTGCGGCCGAGCGCGCGTCATCTGCCCGTGGCCCGCTGGGTGAAGCCGGAGGAGTTCGTCGAACTCAAGGAGGAAGCCGAGGCCATCGGTTTCCTTGGTGTGCTCTCCGGCCCGCTTGTGCGCTCGTCCTATCGGGCCGGCCGGCTCTGGGCCCAGTCCATGCTGGCGACCGGTCGCGAAGTTCCGCCGCAACTGCGCCACCTGGCGGACGCATCCCTCGGGTTCGCGCAGGCGGTCTCCTGATCAAAAATCGGTCACGAGACATTCGGGTGACTGGGTAGTCTTGGAACCATGGCACGCAGCAAGGACAAGACTCCCCGCCCCCCCAAGAAGCCCGGCCGCATGAAGCAAATGTGGCAGGTGTTCCAGATGACACGCCGCTACGACAAGAAGATCGTGTTGTTCATGGTTCTCGGCTTCGTGGTGCCCGTCGCGGTCGCGCTGGGACTTGCCCTTATTCTGTCCCCCGGAAGCATCCTCAACATCGTCTTGTGGACGATTTCGGGTGTGCTCACCGGAATCCTCGCCATGCTCATCATCCTGGGCCAGCGCGCCGAGAAAGCCGCATACACGCAGATCGAGGGCCAGCCCGGCGCCGTCGGCGCGGTGCTGCGCGGTTCGCTGAAGCGCGGTTGGGTGGGAAGTGAGATGCCCGTCGCCGTCAACGGCAAGACTCAGGATGCCGTGTACCGGGCTGTCGGCCGCGGCGGCGTGGTGCTGATCAGTGAAGGGCCGCGCACCCGAACGGCCCGCATGCTCGAGGAAGAGCGCCGGATGGTGACCAGGCTCGGCGGCAGCATCGCCGTCACCATCATCAGCGTCGGCCCCGACGCCGATGCCGTGCCGCTGCACAAACTGGCCCGGCGCCTCACCCGGATCAAGCCCACCCTGACCAAGGCCGAGGTGCTCGCCGTGAACAACCGGTTGAATTCCATGACCAAGAAACTGCCGATCCCCAAGGGCGTCGACCCGATGAAGGCGCGTCCGCAGCGCGGAAACTAGGCTCTTCCCCTCGCGGCTCAGGCTAGGAGCGGATGAGCACCGTTCCCGCGACCTTGTCGTGGAAACCGCGCTGGTCCGAGTCCCAGACCAGAGCGGGGGCCGCCAGCCCGAGCAGCAGGGACCGCACGACGGGGCGCCACAACCCGACCCAACCCGGCTGGAGCGGAACGACCCGGAGCCCGACCAGACGGTGGCCGATGCTGCCGCCAATGGTCGGGATGAACACGATCTGGAGCCCCACGAAAATGGCGGTCACAGCGAAGCCGTTGACCACGCCGCTCGTGCTGAAGAACAGTGCCGCCGCCCCGTAGGCCAGGGCCCAGTCCAACGCGAGGGCGCCGATCCTGCGGCCGACGCGCCCCACGGAACGGGTTCCCTCGTTCGGCAGGCCGAGGCGCTCCCCCGGCCAACGGCTCGGTGGAAGTTGTCCAAAAGTGGTCGAATTCGAGGCTGCGGCAGACACGGGCTGAGTCTACCGATCGGGCCCCGCTGTAACATGTGTGAAACATAAGCGTCACTGCCGGGTAATGGCATCCCAGTAGCCTCAAAGAAGCCGCAGCGCGCGACTTACACGTTCTATGCCCACGTCGTTTGGAGAAAAAACCGCATGTTCCGCGATTCGTCAGAAGTGCTCAAGTTCATCAAAGACACGGACGTCAAGTTCCTAGACATCCGTTTCACCGATTTGCCGGGTGTTCAGCAGCACTTCAACATCCCCGCGTCGACCGTCGATGAGGAGTTCTTCACGGTCGGGCAGATGTTCGACGGTTCGTCGATCCGCGGTTTCGCGTCGATCCACGAATCCGACATGCAGCTGATCCCGGACGTGACCACGGCCTACATCGACGCGTTCCGCACCGAGCGCACCCTCATCATGCTTTTCGACATCTACAACCCGCGCAACGGCGAGATCTATTCGAAGGACCCGCGTCAGGTTGCCAAGAAGGCCGAGAAGTACCTGGCTTCGACCGGGATCGCGGACACCGCATTCTTCGCTCCGGAGGCCGAGTTCTACATCTTCGACGATGTTCGCTACGAAGTGAACCAGCACTCCAGCTTCTACTCCGTGGACTCCAGCGAGGGTGCCTGGAACTCGGGCAAGGAAGAGGTCGGCGGGAACCTCGCCAACAAGACGCCTTTTAAGGGCGGCTACTTCCCCGTCAGCCCGGTCGACCAGCACGCCGACCTGCGCGACGACATCTGCCTCAAGCTGATTGACGCCGGACTCATCCTGGAACGCAGCCACCACGAGGTCGGCACCGGCGGCCAGGGCGAGATCAACTACCGCTTCGACACCATGGTGCACGCAGCCGACGATCTGCTCAAGTTCAAGTACATCGTCAAGAACACCTCGGCCGAGTGGGGAAAGACGGCCACCTTCATGCCGAAGCCTCTGTTCGGCGACAACGGCTCCGGCATGCACACGCACCAGTCACTGTGGGCGGACGGCAAGCCCCTTTTCTACGACGAGTCCGGCTACGGCGGACTGTCCGACGTCGCCCGCTGGTACATCGGCGGTCTGCTCAAGCACGCACCGGCCGTACTCGCCTTCACAAACCCGAGCGTCAACTCCTACCACCGTCTGGTGCCGGGGTTCGAAGCTCCCGTCAACCTCGTCTACTCGGCGGGTAACCGCTCGGCGTCCATCCGGATCCCGATCACGGGCACCAACCCGAAGGCGAAGCGCATCGAGTTCCGCGCTCCCGATGCCTCGGGCAACCCGTACCTCGCCTTCGCCGCCCAGCTGATGGCCGGACTGGACGGCATCAAGAACCGGATCGAACCGCACGAGCCGGTCGACAAGGACCTCTACGAGCTGCCGCCCGAAGAGGCCAAGAACATCCCGCAGGTTCCCGCATCGCTCGGCGAGGCCCTCGTAGCCCTTGAGAACGACCACGACTTCCTGCTTGCCGGTAACGTCTTCACGCCCGAACTGATCGAAACCTGGATCGACTACAAGCGTGAGATGGAAATCAAGCCGCTCGCGCAGCGTCCGCACCCGTTCGAGTTCGAGCTCTACTACGGCGTCTAGACCGCAGCCCCGGCAACCGGCTGGGTATAGGCAGGAGGACCTCATCCCCTCGGGGATGCGGTCCTCCTGCCTGTACCGGACCTACCCGCCGAAGGGGCCGGCGCGCTCCACCGGCCCATAGAACAGGCGCTCGAACACCGCGCGGGCGCGTCGGGTCACCGAGAGGTATTCCTCCTCGAGCTGGTTGGCAGAGCCCGGCGGGTATTCCATCACCCGGGCGACGCCCTCGAGCTGCACGCGGTCGGTCGGGAGGACATCCGCGGTCTTGTTGGTCCAGAGGGTGATCGCGGACCGGCAGCGGGACGCGAAGAGCCACGCTGTGGTGAGAGTTTCGGCATCCGTCTCGTTGACCAGGCCCGCGGCGACGGCCGCGCGGAGGGCGCCGAGCGTCGACGAGGTACGCAGCTCGGCGATGTCGGCCGCATGCTGCAGCTGAAGCAGCTGCACGAACCACTCCACGTCGCTCAACGACCCTCGGCCGAGCTTGAGGTGCCGGTTGGGATCGGCGCCCTGCGGCAGCCGTTCGTTTTCGACTCTGGCCTTGATCCGCTTGACCTCACGGATCGCCTGTTCGCTGATCGATGACGGATACCGCACCTCGTCGGCGACGGCCTCGAAGTCGGCCAGGAGCCGGGCGTCGCCGGCGACTCCTCTCCCCCGCAACAGCGCCTGTGCCTCCCAGGTGAGCGACCAACGCCGATAGTAGGCCTCGTAGGACTCGAGGGACCTGGCAACGGAACCGTTCTTCCCCTCAGGGCGCAGCCCGATGTCCAGGTCCAGAGGCAGGCGGTTGTCATCGGTGAGCCGCGACAATTCCTTGACGATGAACTTCGCCCGGTCGTGGGCTGCCTCGCCGGTGAGGGTGCCCGGGCGAAAGACGTACATCACGTCGGCATCCGAGCCGAACCCCAGTTCCGAGCCGCCGAACCGGCCCATGCCGATCACGGCGAATTCGATCCCGTCGGCGTCCTGACCGTCTTCGGCACCGTCGAGCGTGGTGCCACGGATGGCGGCGAGCACCCCCTCGATGATGGTGGCGGTGACGTCGGTGAGCCCCGTCGCCAGCTCGTCGATGCTGACCTGGCCCAGGATCGCCGAGAACGCCAGCCGCAGCATTTCGCGGCGCCGGGCCGTGCGCAGGATCGAGGCGGCCGCCTCCGGGCTCTCGTGCCGTGCCAGCACGGCGCGGGCCTCCTCACGGAGGGTGGCCGCGCTGCGGGGCCGCAGGTCGTCCTCGTCTTCCAGCCAGGCCACGGATTCGGGAATCGTCTCCAGGAGCTCGCCGACGAAACGGGATGAGGACAGCACCCGGGTGAGTCGCTCGGCGGCCCCGGATGAGTCGCGGAGCATGCGCAGGAACCAGTAGGTCGTACCGAGACTGTCGCTCAGGCGCCGGAACGCGAGCAGCCCGTAGTCGGGGTCGGGTCCCTCGGAGAACCATTGCAGCAGCACAGGCAGTAGATTGCGCTGAATCGTCGCCCGTCGGGACACCCCGCCGGTGAGGGCCGCGATGTGACCGAGGGCGCCCTTGGTGTTGCGGAATCCGATCGCGGCCAGCCGGGCCTCGGCCTGGGCGCTGGTGAGGCCCAGCCCGTCCGCGGGAAGCGCGGCCACCGCCGACAGGAGAGGGCGGTAGAACAGGCGCTCATGCAGGCCGCGCACCCGGTGCTTGGTGTTCAGCCATCGGACGCTCAGCTGGGCGGCGTTCGGGGCGAGCCCGGTCGCCCGGGCGAGGACGCGCAGGCTCGACTCGTCGCGCGGGACAAGGTGGGTGCGCCGGAGCTTCTCCAGCTGCAGGCGGTGCTCCATCAGCCTCAGGATGCGGTACTCCTGAGCGAACTCGGCCGCTTCAGCGCGCCCGACATATCCGCTCTCGGCCAGCGCGGTCAGCGCTGGCAGGGTGCCGGCCTGCCGAACCGCCGGATCCGCCTGACCGTGCACGAGCTGCAGAAGCTGCACAGTGAACTCGATGTCGCGGAGGCCGCCGGGGCCGAGCTTCAGCTGCACGGCGACTTCGTCCTCCGGAATGTTCTTGGTGACGCGCTCGCGCATCCGCTGCACGGACTCGACGAAATTCTCCCGGCTGGCACTGGTCCACACCTTCGGGGACACCGCCGCCACATACCGGCCCCCGAGCTCGAGGTCGCCCGCCAGCGGTCTGGCCTTCAGCAGCGCCTGGAACTCCCAGCTCTTCGCCCAACGGTCGTAGTAGGCCAGGTGAGACTCGAGGGATCGCACCAGGGCGCCGGACTTGCCCTCGGGACGGAGGTTCGGGTCCACTTCCCAGAGCTCGGGTTCGACGGCGGGCTGATTCAGGCCCCGCATCAGCAGGATCGCGAGCCGGGTGGCGATATCGACCGCGCGCGGCGCTTCCAGGCCGGCGGCCGGGTCACCCTCGGCGACGAAGATCACGTCGACATCACTGACGTAGTTCAGTTCGCCGGCGCCGGCCTTGCCCATGCCGATCACCGCGAGCCGGGTGGCGCGCACCTCTTCCTCCGGGAATACGCCTCGCCCCGCGACCAGGCCGGTGGACATGCTCCGCGCGACGGCCAAGGAGGCCTCCAGCGCGGCGGCCGCCAGGTCGGCGAGCGTGCGGGCGACGGCGTCCAGGCCCGCGACCGGGTCGGCCTGCTCGAGGTCGTAGGCGGCCAGCTGCGCCAGGCGGCGCCGATAGCGCACCCGCAGGGCGACCCAGCCCTCATCGTCGACGAGGCTGGCGAACCCGTCCCGGGTACCGACCGCATCCAGCAGGTCCTCGATCAGTTCCGGCAGGTCGGGAAGGGCCGTGAGCGGCTGGGCGAGAACCGTCAATTCCTCCGGATGACGCAGGAAGAACTCGGTCAGTCCGCTCGACGCGCCGACGACCCGTAGCAGCCGCTGGGTCTGCTCCGGGTGCAGCAACAACGCCCGCACCTCGTGCGGTGCCTGGCGCAGCAGCGACACGAGGGCCGCGAGGGCGGCATCCGGGTTGGCAGTCTTGCCGAGCAGCGGCAGCAGTGCGGCCGATTCGGGTCCGCCCAGGTCACCGACCTCGTCCAGCCGAAAACGCACCTCTCGCAGCTCGACGAAGCCTACCCGGGCGAGCTCGGTCAGGGTCAGCTGTTCCCGTGCCATCGGGTCTCGTCTCCCGTTGTTAGAGCATCTCGAGGTTCTTGTCGAGCTCGAAGGGAGTGACCTGCGAGCGGTACTCCTTCCACTCCTGGCGCTTGTTGAGCAGCACATAGTTGAACACGTGCTCGCCCAGCGTCTCGGCGACCAACTCGGACTCCTCCATGTACTGGATCGCGTGGTCCAGGCTCGCTGGAAGCTGCCGGTAGCCCAGGGCGCGCCGCTCGGTGTCGCTCAGGCCCCACACATTGTCCTCGGCCTCGGGGGGAAGCTCGTAGCCCTCTTCGATTCCCTTGAGCCCGGCGGCCAGCATGAGGGAGTACGCGAGGTACGGATTCGCTGCCGAGTCGATGGCCCGGTACTCGACGCGGGCGCTCTGCCCCTTATTAGGCTTGTAGAGTGGCACCCGGATCAGGGCGGACCGGTTGTTGTGACCCCAGCACACAAAGCTGGGGGCTTCGTCCCCACCCCACAGGCGCTTGTAGGAGTTCACGAACTGGTTCGTGACGGCGGTGATCTCCGGGGCATGCTTGAGCAGCCCGGCGATGAACTGGCGGCCGGTCTTGGAGAGCTGGTATTGCGCGCCCGCCTCGAAGAACGCGTTCGTGTCGCCCTCAAACAATGACAGGTGCGTGTGCATTCCTGACCCGGGGTGCTCCGACATCGGCTTCGGCATGAACGTCGCGTAGACGCCCTGCTCGATGGCCACCTCCTTGATGACCGTGCGGAAGGTCATGATGTTATCCGCCGTGGTCAGCGCATCCGCGTAGCGCAGGTCGATCTCGTTCTGACCGGGACCTGCCTCGTGGTGGCTGAATTCCACCGAAATTCCAAGGTCTTCGAGCATCCGCACCGACCGGCGGCGGAAGTCGTGGGCTGTGCCGCCGGGAACGTTGTCGAAGTAGCCGGCGTGGTCCACCGGCACGGGGCCGTTCTTGCCATACTTGGACGACTTGAGCAGGTAGAACTCAATTTCGGGGTGGGTGTAGAACGTGAAACCGCGGTCGGCTGCCTTGGCCAGCGTGCGCTTAAGCACATTTCGCGGATCGGCGACGGCCGGCTGACCGTCCGGCGTCATGATGTCGCAGAACATGCGGGCGGTCGGGTCGATCTCACCGCGCCAGGGCAGGATCTGGAACGTGGTCGGGTCCGGGTGCGCGAGCACATCCGCCTCGAACGACCGGGTGAGACCCTCGATCGCCGAACCGTCGAAACCGAGACCCTCGGCGAATGCGCCCTCAACCTCTGCGGGTGCGATGGCCACCGATTTGAGGGTGCCGACGACATCCGTGAACCAGAGTCGGATGAACTTGATTCCCCGCTCCTCGATGGTCCGAAGAACGAAGTCGCGCTGCTTGTCCATTCACGCCCTTTCTTGTCGCTCCCTAGGCTACTGTCTGGCGCCGGCTCTCGGGCGAAACCGGCCGCCGATCGGCCTGAACGCGCCTTGACTACACTTGAGGCATGCCAGAGTCGACCGTTCCGGATGAACCCCAGCCCGTCAGCGAGCTGAATCCCTTCGTTTCCGTGCAGTCCGGACCCAAACGGGTGCGCACGCGCCATTTTCACAACGCCAAGCAGCAGGGCATCCCGATAACGGGGCTCACCAGCTACGACATGCTCACGGCCCAGATCTTCGACCAGGCCGGCATCGACTTCCTGCTCGTGGGCGATTCGGCCGGTAACAACGTGTTCGGCTACGAGACCACCCTTCCGGTGACGGTCGACGAACTCATTCCGCTCACCCGGGCCGTCGCGCGCGCCGTGACCCGCGCACTCGTCGTCGCGGACATGCCCTTCGGTTCGTACGAGACCGGCCAGAGCGAGGCCCTGCACACCGCCGTGCGTTTCATGAAGGAAGCGCAGGCCCACGCGGTCAAGCTTGAGGGCGGGGTTCGCAGCCACAAGCAGATCAAGCGCATCGTGTCATCGGGGATCCCCGTGATGGGGCATGTCGGCTTCACCCCTCAGAGCGAGCACGGGCTGGGCGGACACATGATCCAGGGCCGCGGCGAGGCCGCGGATGAGCTGATCGAAGACGCCCTCGCGGTGCAGGACGCCGGCGCCTTCGCGGTCGTGCTCGAGATGGTCCCGGCGACGGTCGCGGCACTGGTCACCGCACGGCTCGACATCCCCACGATCGGGGTGGGTGCTGGGCCCGACGTAGACGGCCAGCTGTTGGTATGGACGGATTTCGCCGGCATGACCGAGGGGCGGGTGCCCCGATTCGTTCGGCAGTACGCCAACCTGCGCGGCGTGCTGACGGATGCTGTGCACCGGTTCAAGGACGACGTCGACTCCGGCGCGTACCCCGGGCCGGAACACAGCTACGAGTAAAACTCGCCGCTCGCGGGACTAGCGGTCGTTCTCGGCCTCTTCCGCGGCCCATTTGGCGCTGTTCGCGCGCAGCTTCTCCAGCGCGTGGACGGCCTCCTCCCGGGTGGCGAATGGCCCGACGCGGTCCGCGGAGGGGGACTGCATCCCCTGTTCGACCGCGCCCGTGCGCATGTTGTACCAGAACTGATGATCGGTGCCTTCGGACATAAGCTTGATCCTATGCCTAAGGATTCTGTTGGTCACCTCCTCCCGGGCGCGGTTTCTCCGCTCCGCTCCGTTCCCCGCCACATCGTGCGCCCGGAGTACGTCGGCAAGGGAATGCCCTCGCCCTACACAGGATCGAATCTGTACTCCTCCGAGCGCATCGAGCTGATCCGGGAATCAGGCCGGATTGCGGCCGGGGCCATCGAAGCGGTCGCACAGGCCATCCGCCCCGGCGTGACGACAGAGGAACTCGACCGGATCGGCCACGAGTTCATGATCGAGCGTGACGCCTACCCGTCGACGCTCGGCTATCGGGGGTTTCCCAAATCACTGTGCAGTTCCGTGAACGAGGTCATCTGCCACGGCATCCCGGACGACACCGTTCTTGAGAACGGCGACATCGTCAACATAGACATCACCGCCTACAAAAACGGTGTGCACGGCGACACGAACGCCACCTTCATTGTCGGCGAGGCACGGGACGAGGTCAGGCTTCTCGTCGAACGCACCCGGGAGGCTCTCGCCCGCGGTATCAGGGCCGTCGCTCCCGGACGCCAGGTGAACGTGATCGGCCGCGCCATCGAGTCCTACGCCAAGAGGTTCGGCTATGGGGTCGTTCGGGACTTCACCGGACACGGCGTCGGCGAGGCCTTCCACTCCGGCCTGATCATCCCGCACTACGACTCCGCTCCCGTCTACGACACCGTGATGGAGGTCGGCATGGTCTTCACGATCGAACCGATGCTCACCCTGGGCGGGACCGACTGGGACATGTGGGCGGATGACTGGACCGTGACGACCCGGGACAAGAGCATCACCGCCCAGTTTGAGCACACCCTCGTGGTGACCGACCGCGGCGCCGAGATCCTCACCCTCTCCTGACAACCGGTAGGTTTTGACTATGAGTTCAACCATGGCCATCGGCATTGACATTGGCGGCACCGGGATCAAGGGAGCAGTGGTCGATCTGTCCACCGGCAAGCTCCTGTCCGATCGCATGAAGCTTCCCACGCCTAAAGGCGGCCGACCAGCCGACATCATCGAAACGACCAGGACCCTCCTGACAACCGTTTCCGCCGAGGAGGGTGCCGGCGCGCTGCCGGTGGGCATCTGCTTCCCCGCCGTCGTAAAGAACGGCCACACCATGTCGGCCGCCAACGTCTCGGACAAGTGGATCGGCCTCTCCGCCGAGAATCTCTTCCAGAAGGGTCTCGGCCAGCCCATTCATTTCGTGAACGACGCGGATGCCGCCGGCTACGCGGAGGCGCAGTTCGGCGCGGCGAAGGGGGTGAAGGGAGTGGTCATCATGACGACCCTCGGCACCGGAATCGGAACCGCACTGCTCAACGACGGTTTGCTGGTGCCGAACACCGAACTCGGCCATCTGCAGATCGAGGGCGTCGACTACGAAACCAAGGCCGCGTACTCCGCCAAGGAGCGGGAGAACATGAGCTGGGAAAAATGGGCCGGTCGGCTGCAGAAGTACTACTCGACCTTGGAAGCACTGTTCTCGCCGGACCTCTTCATCGTCGGCGGCGGCGTGTCCAAGCACCACCAGGACTTCCTGCCCCTTCTGCGACTGAAGACAGCCATCATCCCGGCCGTGCATCGCAACAACGCGGGAATCCTCGGGGCCGCCGCACTCGCCGTCAAGCATCAGGACTGACCTGCCCGGGGCGGCAGAGCACCCCGGCGCAGAACCTGGCGGCCGGAAGGTGGAATGGGCCGGCTGTTACGCCGGGTTCTGTCCCGATGCCGAAGCACCCTGGACGGCCATCTATCTCGGGACTACGTTGCCGCAGCCCTCTAGCGGTCTACCCGGAAACTCGGCGAGCCGCCTTGGCGTTTCCTGTCTGACCTTGCTCCGGACGAGGTTTACCTAGCCGACCAGGTCACCCTGGCCTCTGGTGGTCTCTTACACCACCGTTTCACCCTTACCACCGGCCGAAACCGGAGGCGGTCTACTTTCTGTGGCACTGTCTCGCGGGTTACCCCGGGTGGGCGTTACCCACCATCCTGCTCTGCGGAGCCCGGACGTTCCTCGGCATCCGCTGACCCGAAGGTAGCGGATGACGCGACCGTCTTGCCGACCCATTCCACAGTCCAGAATACAGGCCGCCGGCGGGGCCCGGCTCCACCTAGATCCCGGACTCCTCCGTGCGAACCAGGATCGCCCCGCAGTCCGGGCAGAACAGGACCTCGTCGGCCGGCGAGGAACGCACG
Source organism: Cryobacterium sp. TMT1-62 (assembly GCF_004403145.1). NCBI lineage: Bacteria > Bacillati > Actinomycetota > Actinomycetes > Micrococcales > Microbacteriaceae > Cryobacterium > Cryobacterium sp. TMT1-62. The sequence goes on from NZ_SOGZ01000034.1 coordinate 116,758, forward strand.
GCATCGAGGTCGCTGCCGGTGAGCGTCATCGTGCAGCCGCTGCAGGTGCGCGCCCGCAACAGGGCGGCAGCGTTGCCCCGCCCCGTCACGAAGCGCTTCTCGTACAGCGTGGCGAGGTCCTCGGCGACGCTGCCGGCGACGGCGGCCCGGTCCCGGCGGAGTTCGCCGAGCTGCCGGTTCAGATCGGCGAGGCTTTCGTTGCGCGCCTGCTCGGCGTCGTGGATCCGGAGCGCGATCGCGTCCCGCTCCGCCTCCACCGCGGAGACGGTCGCATCGCTCTCCTCGAGCCGTTCCATCACCGCGATCTCGATCTCCTCGAGCGCCAGGAGGCGCTTGCGCAGCGCCGCAAGCTCCGTCTCCAAAGCCTGCACGTCTTTCACCGAGGAAGTGTGCTGAACCCGGTCGGTGTCCCGCGCGATGCGCTTCTCGACCACTTCGACGTCGGATTCGATCCGCGCCAGCTCGGTGCGCACGTCATCACGTTCGCCGACGCGGGTGCCGAAGGCCATCCGAGTGGTGTCGAACAACGTGGTGAGTTCCCGGATCTCGGCGTGCTGGGGCAGGGCCTTCGTCTGATGCTCGACCTGCTGCAGCCGGATGTCGAGGGCCTGAAGCCGGAGAAGCTCTTTCTGTTCTACTGGGGATGCCTTCACGATGTCCTGACCTTTGCGAATAGAAATATGAACGAGCGTTGGGGGTGGATCCGAACTTCATCGGCAGGCTACTGCACGATCGCGAAGTCCCAGGGATCCGTGCGCAGGGAACTGCTGGTGATGCGCACACCGGGCAGAAGAGCCCGCAGCTGTTCGGCGGCCGGCTCGATCCAGAGCCATTCACTGGCCCAGTGCGACACGTCGATCAGGGCAGGGGTGCCCCCCGACAGCCCGGACTGCTCACGGGCCTCCGACGCCGGGTGGTGACGGAGGTCGGAGGTGATATAGACGTCGGACGCCTGCACGGCGGGATGAGGGAGAAGGGAATCGCCTGCACCACCGCAGAGCGAGACGGTTTTGACGACACTGCCGTACTCCCCCGAGACCCGGACGCCGGTGGCGGTCGCCGGCAGGAGCTGGGCAAGCCGGTGGGCCAGTTGGCCCAGGGTGGTCGGGTGCGCGAGCCGGCCGACCCGGCCGATTCCCGTTCCCGCCGCGGCACCCGCCGTGATGGGGGTTGCGTCAATGAGGCCGAGTCGGGTGGCGAGGATGTCCGAGACGCCGTCTACGACGACATCCGCGTTGGTGTGGGCCGCAAGGAGAGCGCAATTCGCTCGGATCAGACGACCGATCAGGGCGCCCTTGTAACGGTCTTCGGCGACCGACGTGACGCCGCGCAGCAGGAGCGGATGGTGCACCAGGAGCAGGTCTGCGTCATGTCCGACCGCCTCGTCCACGGTCGCGGAGACGGCGTCCACGGCCAGGTGGATCGATTCGACGGGCTGGCCGGGGTTGCCGCAGACCAGACCCGGGGCGTCCCAGACTTCGGCACCGGACAACGGCCACAGTTCATGGATGATCCGACTGACATCGGCGAGTGAGACGGGCACCTCGTCAGCCTACCGGTGACGAGGCGGTGCGCCCTCCTGACGACGGTTGACCGGAATTCCGAGGAACTGCAAGCGCGGTCACCGCCACCAGAACCAGCCCGAGCCCGGCCCAGCCGGACGGTGGCAACCGCTCGCCGACGATCAGGACCGCCAGCAGCGTAGCCACGAGAGGTTCGACCAGGGTGAGGCTGGTCGCCGTGCTGCCGCAGACCGTGCGCGGGCCGCGGCCGAAGAGCAGATAGGCGACGAACATGGGCCCGATCGCGCGAGCAGCCCGAGCAGAACGCCCAGAGGAGCGGACCCGGCGGCCTGGTCCGACTGCCGGCCGGTGATCAGCAGAATCGTGCCGAGCAGAGCCACCAGTGTGCACAGTGTCCAGAGCCGTGTGACTGCCCTTGGTCGCCAGCGGGCTGGCGCTGACGGGCAGGAAGTGCGCGGCCGTGCCCGTCGTTCCCCAGAGCAGCGCAGCCAGAAAGATGGGGGCCACGCTGAGCCGGCTCGTGACGGTTCGCGGCGGCGTCACCATCCGAGAGTGCCGGGAGCCCCCTTGAACGGTCCGACGACCCGGGAGGTGATCCAGCCGCCGTAGAAGTCGCCCGGCTGAGGCAGCACCGCTTCCCCGTTCACGGTAACGAGGTCCATCCGTCCGGGGTACAGCGCGACGCGGTTCGCCAGATCCTCGAAGCCCCGCGTCGGCGACGGGTAGTACCACCCGGCCGCCTCCTCCACACGCCCCGGGGTGACCACGCTCAGGTACGACGCCTCGCCCTTGTACTCGCAGTACGATCGGCCGTTCACCGGTTCGAGGCTCCCCGCCCGGAACGCGGAGCGCGGCAGGTAGTAGACCGGCGGATGGCTGGTCTCGAGCACCCGGACGGCATCGTCGGTGTCGACCAGGACCAGGCCACCGAGGGTGACGACGACCCGGTCGGCACTCGTCTCCACGCGAGGCGGTCGCGGGTAATCCCAGACCGATTCCTGGCCGGGTCCGGGCACAACCCGGTTAGTGCGAAACGGCTTCATCCGGCCAGCGTACCGGGAGCGGCCGGGTGAATTCGAACATTGGACGAACCCTCCTGGCGCTGCAACTCCACGCCGAAGACGGCGGCCTGGGTGCGGCGCTCCATGCCAAGTTTGCTGAGCACCCCCGACACATAGTTCTTCACCGTCTTCTCCGCCAGGTCAAGGTGCTCGCCGATCTGGCGGTTGGTGAGGCCCCGGGAGATCAGATCGAGGACTTGCCGTTCCCGCGTCGTCAGCGCGCGGGCGGCAGGGTCGCCTCGGTCCAGCCCCAACGAGGTTGCCACCCGGCCGGCCAGCAGCGGGGTGAGCAGCGACTCCCCCCCTGCCACACGCCGGATTCCCTGCACCAGGCGATCACCGCGGATGTCCTTCAAGACATAGCCGGACGCCCCAGCCAGGACGGCGGCGCGGCTGGCCATGTCGTCGTCGAACGCCGTGAGCATCAGGCACCGGATGCCGGGATCCCTCCCCCGGATGTCCCGGCAGGCGTCGATGCCGCTTCCGTCGGGCAGCCTCACGTCAAGGACCACGACGTCCGGCCGGGTGGCGGCGACCCTCGCCACGGCCTGCCGCCTCGTTGCCGCCTCCCCCACCACTTCCAGGTCAGCTTCGGCGTTGATCAGGGCAGCCAGGCCGATACGGACGACGTCGTGGTCGTCGACCACGAACACGCGCGTCATCGGGAAGTCTCTGCGGAAGCGTCGCTCACGCGCGCCGTCCAACGCAGTTCGGCACCGCGCGGCGCCCGGTCGCGCAGCGACACCATCCCCTGCCAGCGTTCGGCTCTGACCGCCAGATTAGCGACGCCGCTGCGCCGACTTGCGCCGGTCAGACCGACGCCGGTGTCGCCGATCTCGACCGTGAGGATGTGCGCTGCGACCGAGACGCGCACTTCAGCCTCCCGGGTTCCGGAGTGCCGGACCACGTTGGTCAGCCCCTCGCGCACGACCGCCACGACATCATCAGCCAGCGAGGTGGAAACGAGCAGATCGATCGCCCCGGAGAACACCACCCGCGGCGGGTGCGCAAAGAGAGGTCCGACCTCGTCGAGCAGGTCGACGATGCTGCGGCGAAGCCCGTGCCGGTCGGGGTCCGCCTGCGTCGACAACCCGAAGATCGCGGTGCGGAGGTCGGCGATGACCGCGTCGAGCGCTCCCACCTGGTCGGCCAGCCGCCGCCCGAACACCGGGTCGGCGGTCATCCCGCCGAGGGCGCGCACGGCGAGCCCGACAGCGAAGACCCGCTGAATGACCCGGTCGTGCAGCTCACGTGCGATCCGGTCGCGATCGGTGAGCACCGCCAGACGCGCCCGGTCCGTGCTGCTCCGCTCGAGGTGGCGGCCCGCATATGCCAGTCGGGCGAAATCGACGGCCGAATCGAGGTCCACGGCAGTGAACGGGGGCGCCCCGCTGGGCCGGGAGGCCGTGAGCACCACTGCGGGCGGGCCGGTTTCCCCGGCTTTGCCCAGCGGGACCACCAGGGTCGACCCGAGTATCAGGAGCGACTCGGGGCCCGCAGCCTCGCGCTCTTCCCGGCCGACGAGGACCGGCCGGCCGGTGGCCATCGCCCGGCCGCACAGGCTCCCCGCCACGGGGAAGGCCAGGCCGTCCAACGGTCGAGTGGCGCTGCCATGAGCCGCGTGGACGACAAAACCGTCCCCCACGCCCGAATCAACACCAGGCGGCCCGATGACGCAGACTAGGTCCGCATCCGCAGCCGACGCGAAGATGTCTGCCAGCAACATCAGCGGGTCACCCGTTCGCTCACCCCGCAAACCCTCGATGAAATCGGCGGATGCGGCCACCCACCGCGACCGGCGCGGGAGGGGCAGGTGCGCCGGCAGGTCGATCACTGTCTCCGAGCGAGCCTCGGGACGTTCGTTCAGGGTGACCGGGATAGTTTCGTGGGGCATGACCGAGGACCGCCTCTCGTCTGGTAGCGGGGATACTACCCGCACGGGACCTTCGGCCCTGTCCCGGTCCGGCAGGCACTGCGATCATAACGTGGGGCGGACTGTCCGGTGCGATTCCACCCCAGAGCAGGAGTCACACCCATGGTTGAAAAAGTGATCGTCGCCATTGACGGTGGGGCCGCGAGCAAGGCGGCCCTGGAGTGGGCCCTCGACCGGGTCGTGACGCTCGAACGGATGCAGGGCACGCCCGTGCAACTCGAACTCACCACAGTGGTGGAGCTGGGCTGGTACCCCGCTGAGGGATCGGACTATTCCAGTCAGCCTGCCTACGAGCGCCCGCTCGCGGAAGCCCTTCGACGGGTCGAACAGGTGGCACCCTCCTGCCGGAAGACGAGCTACATCCGCCATGGCGTCCCGGTCGATGAGCTGGCGCGGGCATCGGCGACCGCCGACCTTCTGGTCATCGGCACGAACAAGACCGGTGTTCTCGCCGGGACGGTCTTCGGCACCCTTCCCCTTCGCCTCGCGGCCCACGCCCGATGCCCCGTCGTCGTCGTCCCCGTCAACTGGCAGGCACGTGGCGGCCACATCGTCGTGGGCATGGAGAACGACGTCACGGCCCTGGTCGCCGTTGACTTCGCGGCCCGCGAAGCCGAGCGTTACAAACTCCCTCTCGATATCGTCCACGCCTGGACCATTCCCGCGACCGTGGCCGTCGAATACGGTGCCGTCCTGCCCTACGAGGAGATACGGGACGCCCACGCGCGCATCCAGTCGGGGGCAACGAGGAGGGTTCGCGACGCGCATCCGGCGCTGCATATCGCCGAGGTTCTGAAACAGGGCACCGCGGCATCCGTGCTCGTGAATGCCTCCCAAACGGCGTCCCTCGTCGTCGTCGGCACACACGGCCGGGGTGCCGTCGGCAGCCTCTTTCTCGGTTCGGTCAGCCACGACGTGCTGATGAACCTGCCGTGCCCGGTCGCTGTGGTCCCCCGCCCGGCCGGTGAACGCGCCGAGTCCCGACCGGACTCCACGGAAGGTGTGAAGAAGCGGTGAACACCTCCTACATCGGATTCGACGGGTCGCCCGTGGTCCTGGTGCACGTCGTCGACGATGAGTGGGGGCTGCTGGGTCCCGACTACGCGCGGGAGGCCGAGCGCCGGGCGAGCAGTCTGCTCACGCAGGAGATCACCGCGGCGAAGACGCATCCCGGGCTGGACATCGGCGCGCTCGTCCTGCACGGGTCTCCCGCCTGGACGCTCGCCGCGGTGCCGACATCCGACGATGTTTTGGTCGTCGGAACCCACAAGACCGGTTCCCTGAGCGGACGCGTGCTCGGCTCGCGCAGCGTTCAGATCGCCGCGGCGGCCGGCTGCACCGTCGCCGCGGTGCCGGAATCGACCACAGACAGCCGAAGCGGAGTCGTCGTGGATGTCGACCGTTTCGAGGGATCCACCTCGGCCGTCATTCTCGGCGCCCAGGAGGCGCGCCGCCTTGGCCACGAACTCATCCTCGTGCATGCGCCCTCGACTTTGCGTGCGGAGCCCGGAGCTCGCGACTGCCGCAACCCCCGGCGCGTTCGTGAATCCCCGGCTGGTGCACCGGCCGCCGGCCGAGGCTCTGCTCGATGTCGGCAGCGAGGCTGCCATACCGTGCTCAGAGTTTCACATCCGAGGCCCGTGACCCAGTCGGTGATCGATTCAGTCACCCACGACGTCCTGATGAACATCAACGTGCCTGTGCTGATCGCCCGGTCCGACTGACACCCTCCGATTCGCACGCTCCGATGCGAGCGCTGTGAACAACTTAGACGGGTTCGCTAACCGGTCCGGTCTCGGTGCCGGCGACCCTGATCACGGCGACTGGGCAGGGCATGGTCAAAACGATCACATGACTGACCGAACCCAGCCAGAAGCGAGCGAACCCGTGGCGACCGTGGCTGCCCACAACGAGAAGCCGCGCACCGGTCGCCGCCGACACAAGTGCGTCCACCGGCAACCCGAGGTCGAGCCGCAGGTCGAGCACCAGGTCCGGATAGCGTTCGGCCAGTCCCACCACCGCTTCGGAGAGGACCAGGCGGTCCGCCTCATCGGGCACCATCGGCCAGTCGATCATGGCGCGCTCTTCGGTCCAAGGGGCCGGCGCACTCCAGCAGTACAGCGCCGTCAACCGCTCGCCCGGGCGGTCCGCCTGATCCGCGGCGAATGTCACAGCGGCGAGGGATGCCTCGGAACCGTCCACCCCGACGACGACGCCGGTGCCGCGCTGTTCCTCCCGCTCGGGCACGACGACGACGGAACCGGCGGCGTAAGCCGCGATCTGCGCGGCTTGGGTGCTGAAGACATAGTCCCGAAACCGGCCCAGGGCGTGCGAGCCCACGACGAGGAGTTGCGCGCCGACGGCCCAGTCGGTGAGGGCCCCGGTGGGCGAGCCCTCGAGGACCGTCGTGCGAAAAGTCAGGTCAGGAGCGACACTGCGGGCCTCCTCACCCTCACGGGCGAGCAGCAGTTCGGCCTGCTCGCGGGCCGAGTGCAGAAACCCGGCTGGGGTCGTGCCGAAGGTCGCGTCGACGACGTGCACCAACTCGATCTCCAGGCTCCGGGGACGCGCATAGTCGAGCGCCCACTGGAGCGCAGCCCGAGCCGGCGGCCGACCGCTGACGCCCACTACAACACGGTTGTCCACGACGACCTCCTCCGCTCCCCGTCACAGCGGGCAGAACGGGGTCTACGATGTCGCGCGCCGATCCGACAGAACAGGGCCGAAAGTCCCGGCGTCGGTCAGGACGTCAGTAGTCGAACTCGTCGAACTGTGGCGAATCCAGCCCGTCGCCCGTCCACGAGGCTCGGCCCGAGGCTGTGCCGACCAGGGCCTTATGGCGGAGAGTGTCCACCGTCTCCGGCTCCAACAGCTCTGACCGTGCGGAACCGGCAGTAACGCAGACCAATCGGCCGGATCCGCCGATCAGGATCTGGATGCGACCCAGCAGGCCCGTCTCTTTGACGATCGGGATGTCGACGACATCGACCTGGGGACGGAGACTCAACGCCTCGGCATAGTGCATGACGGCATCCGCAAGGTCATCGCCCGTGATGACCGATCCGCCGGGGTGAAATAGACGCTTCATGGTAGACCCCTGATTGTTCACGAAATGGACATGTGCAGCCAAGGTCTGGGGCATATTCCGATTCTAGACCGTGCGGGGTTTACAGGTCGAGAGTTCGGTTCACAACCTGTTCGGCAACCTCGACCAGCCACTGGCCGTTGTCGCGGGCATATTGACGCAGGGTCGCGAAGGCCTCTTCCATGTCGACGGTGTGGGTGAAAGCGACGACGCCCTTGGCCTGCTCGATCAGAACGCGGCTACTGAGCGCGCGTTGCAGCTACGCCCGAGCCACGCCGCTCTCCCTGATGGCGCGTTCCTAAAGAATGCCGATGGTGGCGGTGTCGGCCAGCGCCTGGACCGTGCGCAGGTCCCCCGCTCCCAGACCGCCGAGGCGATCCCAGAAGACATTGAGCGATCCGATGGTCGTCGCTCGCAGCCGCAGGGGGACCGAATGCATCGACTTGAAGCCAAGTTCGAGCGCTCCCGCCCGGAACCGTGGCCACGCCGGGGCGAGGACATCGAGGTCGGGAATGGCCACGGGTAGCCGGTCGTGTAGCACTCGACGCACGGCCCATTGCCGGCCCGCAGCTGCGATATTTCAATCAGGCGACTTCGTTCGTCGGTTGAGGCCACGACCTCGAGATCGTTGTCGTTGTAGGCGGAGAGGATGATCCCGACCGCGGACGCCCCGAAGAGTGTGGCGCAGGTCTCTACGAGTGTGTGCAGCAGGTCGACGACGTCGTACCCGACGACAAGCGGGTCGGCCAGCGTGACGAAGGTCTCAACGAACTGACCTTCACGCGTTCTGGTCACCATAATTCCATCCCAATACCCGTCTAATTCTGAAGTAAACATCAACCCTTCGCGCCACAACATCGTCCGCTACCTCGCGGACCGTGCGCGCGTGGGAGTGCGGGGGCGGCGGGAGTACAGGTCAACCGCTCCGATGTCCAACGTTCCGACGTTCCGACGACCATCGGGAACGCGAACACGCCTTCGACGTCGCTCGCGCACACGGTTTCGGCGCCGAACGGTGCGCCGAGGGTGGAGATCGCCACGCCGGTGACGGGCAGCACCCGCAGGAACGGCGAACACAGGTGCGTGCTGTTCAGGTTCGCGTTGCGCAACTCCTCGACAGCGAGGCCGAACGATTGACGGTCAGACCGGGACATGACGACGTTCACCCCCCCCGGGCATCCGTTACTCGGATCGAAATTACTCGCATCGAAGTCGCTCGCGCGTGAGTGTGAACGGTGCCTTCACGACCACTCGGCTCCGCGGGAAAGCAACGATTATTCCGCGGCGGGCAACAACTTTCTCAGTCACGCCGTTTCCAGCGTATCGCGCGGAACCCGGCTCCGTAGAGCTATTGAAGAACCTGCGTCCGACCTTTGCACGCACCGAGGATCGGTCACGGCCGGACGGGGCGTAGGCCGAGTCAGTCGCCGAACCTGCGCAGCATCTCCAGCACGACCGCGGCCGAGCGGTCGGCCGCGTCGTCGATGTGGGTGAGGTGATCGTCAACCGGTCCGCACAGGTCGGAGATGCCGCGGACCGCCACGAACGGTACGCCATGAGCGAAGCAGGTTTGAGCAGCGCCCACGGATTCCATGTCGGTGGCGAGAACCCCGGGGAACAGCACGCGGAGGCTCTCTGCGCGCTCCACGCTCACGAAGGCGTCGTTGGAGACCAGCAGCCCGCGGCGCACGACCAGCGCCGATCCGTCGGGCATCCGGGCAGCCGACTCGGCGCCGCGCAGCGCCTCAGTCGCGCCCTCGTAGCGAGCCGGCATGCCGGGCACCTGGCCGAGCGCGTACCCGAAGACGCGTGCGTCAGCGTCGCTGTTGAGGTATTCGCTCCCGATGACCACCTCGCCCACCCGCACCTGGGCGCCCACCCCGCCGGCCGAACCCGCGCTGATCACCAGCGGCGACGCCTCGGGGTCCTCGGCGCGCACAAAGAGGAGTGCGGATGTCGTCCCACCGGCCGCGTTGACCAGCCCGATGCCGCTCTGCACGAGCAGCACTTCACGCCCGGCCAAGGTGAGGCGGTGCCGGCGGGCCCTGCCGATGGCGACCGGCGGCGCGGAAGCGGTGGCCGCCGCCAGGAACGGAGCGGCCTCCTCCTCCATCGCGACCAGAATGATCGCGTCGACGGTCGTCATGCGGTGACGGTGGCCCAGGCGCCGCGGGCGGCCAGGAAGACCTTCACGGCGTCCTGGGCGGCTGCCAACGAGTGGTTGGCTCCCCAACCGCACTGAACCTCGTTGGCGGCGGGCACCTCGGTGGCGCCGAGGATGTCGGTCATGGTGGCCTCGATCAACTCGAGGACCTCGGCGTACTCCGGCTGCCCCTGCAGAATGAGGTAGAAACCGGTTTGACAGCCCATCGGCGAGAAGTCGATGACTCGGGTGGAATGGTTGCGGGAGTGCTCGGCGAAGAGGTGCTCGATCGAGTGCACTGCCGGCATCTCCAGGTGAAGGACGTTGGGCTGGGTGAAGCGCACGTCGTACTTCACGATGGTGTCCCCCTGCGGCAGCATCTTGGTATCGGCCAGGCGCACGTAGGGTGCGACAACCGTGCGGTGATCGAGGTTGAACGATTCGACGTTCATGCGTGGCTGATTCACGTGTTCTCCCTGGAAGCTGTCGTGGCACTCGGCTGAAGCTCGTTCGCAACGGACGTGATCAGGGGTTTATGTGTGGGCCCTACCGGGCTCGAACCGATGACATCCACGGTGTAAACGTGGCGCTCTACCAACTGAGCTAAAGGCCCCTGACGCAACGGCCGGTGAAGGCCGTGTTTCATCATACAGATTCTGCGCGCCGGGTGGACCGCGGCCGGGTTCAAGCCGGCTGGAGTTCGCCGATCGCAGCCCGGTAGGCCTCCAACGACCGGGGCTCGCCCGGCGCGGTGATGAAGCTGGCCCGGATGATCCCCTCAGGGTCGATCAAGAACGTGGCCCGGTTCGCAAAGCCCTTTTGCTCGAGGAACACCCCGTATTCCTTAGCGACCGCACCGTGCGGCCAGAAGTCGGCCAGGAGGTCGAAGGTGTACCGTTCCTGTTCCCCCCAGGCACGCAGGGCGTGACGGGAATCGACCGAGATGCCGAGCAGTTCCACCTCGTTGGCGACGAACAACGACAGGTTGTCCCGCAGCTCGCACAACTCGCCACTGCAGATTCCCGAGAACGCGAGGGGGAAGAAGACCAGGGCGACCGACTTCTTCCCGCGGAACTCGCTGAGCTGCACCCGCTCGCCGAACTGGTTGAAGAGCTCGAAATCAGGAGCCTGGGTGTCATTTTCCAACGCCATGGAGCGCTTCCTTTCGTGCGCCCACGGGAACGATGCAAGGCGACGCCACAGCCTAGCCCCGCCTTCTGCCGGAACCAAGATGAGCGTCCCAAGGGACCCTCGATTCCCGGCCCGAACGGCGCTCACCGACCGCGCACAAACCGAAGGCAAAATCTGTAGGCTTGCGTGGTGCCATCGGTCGTGATCCGACCGTCATCCGGCACCGCTAACTTGGCAGGTTCGCTTCGATGGTCTGCCCAACAGAGAGAGGTCGAGTGTGACTGTCAACGACCAGGACCCGTATTCGGTTAACAGCACGGATGCGGACCCGGAGGAAACCGCCGAATGGTCGGAATCGCTGGACGCGCTCGTATCGGCCCACGGTCACCAGCGTGGTCGGGAGATCATGCTGACGCTCCTGAAACGCTCCAAGGAACTGCACCTCGGCGTGCCCATGGTGCCGACCACGGACTACATCAATACCATCGCGGCCGGCAATGAACCCGACTTCCCCGGCGACGAAGACATCGAGCGCCGCTACCGCGCCTGGATACGCTGGAACGCCGCAGTTCTCGTGCACCGTGCTCAGCGCCCCGGAATCTCCGTCGGCGGCCACATCTCGACCTATGCATCCTCCGCTGCCCTCTACGAGGTCGGCTTCAACCACTTCTTCCGCGGCCAGGACCACCCGGGCGGCGGAGACCAGATTTTCATCCAGGGCCATGCCTCCCCCGGAACCTACGCGCGGGCCTTCCTCGAGGGCCGCCTGAGCACCGACCAACTCGACGGATTCCGCCAGGAGAAGTCCCACGGCCCCAACGGGCTGTCCTCCTACCCGCACCCGCGACTGATGCCGGAATTTTGGCAGTTCCCGACGGTCTCCATGGGACTCGGCCCGATCAACGCCATCTACCAGGCGCAAACCAACCGGTACCTCACCAACCGCGGGATCAAGGACGCCAGCGACCAGCAGGTCTGGGCGTTTCTCGGCGACGGCGAGATGGACGAGGTCGAGAGCCGCGGGCAGCTGCAGGTTGCCGCCAACGAGGGTCTCGACAACCTCAATTTCATCGTCAACTGCAACCTCCAGCGCCTCGACGGCCCGGTACGCGGCAACGGCAAGATCATCCAGGAACTGGAAAGCTTCTTCCGCGGCGCCGGCTGGAACGTCATCAAGGTCGTCTGGGGTCGCGAGTGGGACGAGCTGCTCTCCCGCGACACCGATGGCGCCCTGCGCGACCTAATGAACGCCACCCCCGACGGCGACTACCAGACGTACAAGGCCGAGAGCGGTGCGTACGTGCGTGAGCACTTCTTCGGCCGCGACCCCCGCGCGCTCAAGCTCGTCGAGGGTTACACCGACGACGACATCTGGAACCTCAAGCGCGGTGGCCACGACTACCGCAAGGTCTACGCGGCATTCAAGGCCGCATCCGAGCACAAGGGCCAGCCGACCGTCATCCTGGCCAAGACGGTCAAGGGTTACGCCCTCGGCCCGAGCTTCGAGGGCCGCAACGCGACCCACCAGATGAAGAAGTTCACCCTCGACAACCTCAAGACGTTCCGCGACAGCACCCACATGCCGATCACGGATGCCCAGCTCGAGGAGAACCCCTACCTCCCGCCGTACTTCAAGCCGGACGAGGACGATGAAGCGATCCAGTACCTGCATGAGCGCCGCCGCGCGCTCGGCGGGTACGTGCCGGAGCGTCGCAGCAAGTACACGCAGATCACCCTGCCGGGCGACGCGACCTACGCCCCCACCAAGAAGGGTTCCGGCACGCAGGAGATCGCGACCACGATGGCCTTCGTACGGCTGCTCAAGGAACTGCTGCGCGCCAAGGACTTCGGACACCGCATCGTGCCGATCATCCCGGACGAGGCTCGCACCTTCGGCATCGACGCGTTCTTCCCGAATGCCAAGATCTACAACCCCAGCGGCCAGCAGTACACCTCGGTCGACCACGCGCAGCTTTTGGCGTATAAGGAGAGCCCGCAGGGCCAGATCCTGCACGTGGGGATCAACGAAGCCGGCGCGATGGCTGCTTTCACCAACGTGGGCACGTCGTACGCAACGCAGGGTGAGCCGCTCATCCCGATCTACGTCTTCTACTCGATGTTCGGCTTCCAGCGCACGGGCGACGCCATGTGGGCCGCGGGCGATCAGATGACCCGCGGGTTCATGATCGGCGCAACCGCCGGACGCACCACCCTCACCGGTGAAGGCCTGCAGCACGCCGACGGCCACTCGCCGTTGCTGGCCTCGACGAACCCCGCCGTGGTCTCGTACGACCCGGCCTACGGCTACGAGATCGGGCACATCGTGCGGTCGGGACTCGAGCGGATGTACGGAGGAACGCACGCCGACCCCAACGTCATGTACTACATCACGGTCTACAACGAGCCGCAGGTGCAGCCGCGCGAGCCCGACGACGTGGACGTGGACGGCATCGTGCGCGGCATCCACCGCGTCAGCGTGTCCGATGTGTCCGGTCCGAAGGCGCAGCTGTTGGCCTCCGGCGTCTCCGTGCCCTGGGCGCTCGAGGCCCAGGCCCTTTTGGCCGAGGACTGGGGAGTGTCCGCCGACGTCTGGTCGGTCACCTCCTGGGCCGAACTGCGTCGCGATGGCATCGCGGTCGAGGAACACAACTTCCTCTACCCGGACGACGCGCCGCAGATCCCCTATGTGACGGAGAAGCTGGCCGGCACCGCCGGACCGTTCATCGCCGTCACCGACTTCATGCATGCGGTGCCCGATCAGATCCGGCAGTTCGTGCCCGGCGACTTCGCGACCCTCGGCGCCGACGGGTTCGGTTTCTCCGACACCCGCCCGGCGGCCCGCCGCTACTTGAAGATCGACGGACCGTCGATGGTGGTGCGCGCACTCGAACTTCTCGCTCGCCGAGGCGAGGTCGACCGCAGCGTCGTCGGCCAGGCGATCGCGAAGTACCGGTTGCACGACGTAACGGCGGGAACTACCGGTTCCGCCGGGGGCGAGAGCTAACAGCCCCCGTGGCACCCACACCGAAGACGAAGGAACAGACGCTCAGCTGGCTGCGAACGATATCCGGGGAGCTTTCCACGGCGACGCTGAAGCGTCTCGAGGACACGCTGCCCTGGTACGGCGATATGCCGCCCGGGCGGCGTTCCGCCGTGGGCCTGGTCGCCCAGGCCGGGATCACGTCGTTCATCTCGTGGTTTGACGACCCGCGGTCCACCCCCTGGATCGCGGCCGACGTTTTCGGTGCCGCTCCGCGAGAACTGCTGCGCTCAATCAGCCTGCAGCAGACCCTGCAGCTCATCCGCGTCACCGTCGAGGTGGTGGAGGAGCGGGTCAAAGACGGCGGGGAAATCCTGCGGGAGGCCATCCTGCTGTACTCCCGCGAGATCGCCTTCGGCGCGGCGGATGTCTATGCCCGGGCAGCCGAGGCACGCGGCCTCTGGGATGTCCGCCTCGAGGCCCTGGTCGTCGACTCGATCCTGAGCGGCGAGTACGACGACGAACTGCCCAGCCGGATCGCGGCCCTCGGCTGGCACGGGCACGGCGAGGTCTGCGTGCTCGTGGGCACGACACCCAAGATGCTCGACGTCGACCAGCTGCGTCGCTCGGCCCGCCACATGGCCGCCGACGTTCTGATCGGGGTGCAGGGCAACCGGCTCGTCCTGGTCATCGGCCGGGCCCACCCGTCGCCGACCGAGACGGATGACGCGATCGGCACGGCCTCCGCCCTCAGCTTCATGGAGATCGCGGTGCAGCTCGAGCCGAGCTTCGGCGCCGGCCACCTGGTGCTCGGCCACGAGGTGCCGAATCTGGTCGACGCGTCCAAGAGCGCTAAGGCCGCCTTGGCCGGCTTCGCCGTGGCGCGCTCCTGGCGCAACGCCCCACGCCCTGTACAGGCGGACGATCTGCTCCCCGAGCGGGCGCTGGCCGGCGATCCGCTTGCCCGCGCCACGCTGATCCACCGGATCTACCGCCCGCTGCAGGCGCATTCGACCGAGCTGCTCACCACACTCTGGTGCTACCTGGACAACGGTCGCTCCCTGGAAGCCACCGCCCGGGAACTGTTCGTACACCCGAACACCGTGCGCTACCGCCTGAAGCGGGTGTCAGAGGTCATCGGCTACGACGCCACGGGCGCCCGTGAGGCCCTCATCCTGCAGGCCGCCCTGATCATCGGGTCGATCAGCGACCACGACGGCTCAACACGCCGGCGTTAATCGCGGCGTCAGAGGTGCCGAACTAACGAGATTCGACAAACACTCCGCGAATAGTTGGTGGATCTCCGACATGCCCGCAACAAACGAGGTTGGGAGACTGGATTAATGATTGTTGTCGTCTGCCCCGGTCAGGGCTCACAAACCCCCGGCTTCCTCGAGCCCTGGCTTCGGAACCCCACTTTCGCCGCCGGCCTGGACGAGATCTCCGCGGCCTGCGGAATTGATCTGATGCGCCACGGCACCGTGAGCGACGCCGACACCATTCGGGACACCCGAATCGCCCAGCCACTGATCGTGGCCGCCGGACTCCTCACGTTGAACGCACTCCTCGCCGACGGCCGGCGGGAGCGCATCACCGGTATCGCCGGTCACTCGGTGGGCGAGATCACCGCCGCAGCCGGCGCCGGCATCCTCAGCGCGGTGGACGCCGTGCGTTTCGTGCGCGAGCGCGGCACCGCCATGGCCGAGGCCGCGGCGCTGGAGCCCTCCGGCATGAGCGCCGTGCTGGGCGGCGATGAGACCGAACTCCTGGCCCGCCTCGACGAACTCGACCTCGCCCCGGCCAACTTCAACGGTGGCGGACAGATCGTCGTCGCCGGCTCACTCGCGGCTCTGGCCGCTCTCGGCAAGAACCCCAATCCGCGCACCCGGGTGATTCCGCTGCAGGTGGCTGGTGCATTCCACACGCGGTATATGCACCCGGCGGTGAAGCACCTCACCCGTGTCTCCGCGCTGCTCGCGCCCGCCGATCCCACGCTTTCGATCTGGACGAACCGGGACGGCAGCGCGGTGTCCAACGGTGTCCGGTTCGTGGAGTTGCTGGTTGATCAGGTGTCCTCGCCGGTACGGTGGGATATGTGCATGCGTTCGTTCGCGGATGCCGGCGTGACCGGAATCATTGAGGTCGCACCGGCCGGGGCTCTTGTCGGCCTCGCCAAACGTGCCCTCAAGGGCGTGCCCAGCGTAGCGATCAGGACGCCGGACGACCTGCCCGCTGCGTTCGACCTGATCGACCAGCAGAACCTAGTCTGACCGAAAGAGAATATGTCCAAGCCAACACTCCAGCAATCGCACGGTCCCCGGTACACCCGGATTCTCTCGATCGGCGCCGCCCGCGGGGACCTGGTCGTGCCCAACGACGACCTGGTCGGTCCGATCGATTCGTCTGATGAATGGATCCAACAGCGCACCGGCATCATCACCCGCACAAGAGCGAGCCAGGACATCCAGGCCGTCGACCTCGCGACGGATGCCGCCCGCGAAGCCATAGAGAGGTCCGGCATCCAGCCACACCTGATCGACGCCGTCATCGTGGCCACGATCAGCAACGGCCGGCAGACACCGTCCATTGCCGCCGTGGTCGCCGATCGGGTCGGCGCCAACCCCGCCGCCGCCTACGACGTCAACGCCGCCTGCGCCGGATACACCTACGCCGTGGCGCAAGCCGATTCCCTGATCCGCACGGGCACCGCCCACTACGCGCTCGTCATCGGCGCCGAGAAGCTATCCGACCTCGTCGACCCCACGGACCGCAGCATCTCGTTCCTCCTCGGCGACGGCGCCGGCGCCGTCGTCATCGGCCCGAGCGACTTCCCGGGGATCGCACCCACCGTGTGGGGATCCGACGGGTCCAAGGCCGATGCCATCACCATGAATCACACCCTGCAGGAATACCGACGCGGAGAATCCGAATGGCCCACCCTGCGCCAGGAAGGCCAAACGGTTTTCCGCTGGGCCGTCTGGAACATGGCGAAGGTGGCTAAGGAGGCTCTCCAGGTCGCGGGAATCGAGAGCGACCAGCTCGCCGCTTTCATCCCGCACCAGGCCAATATGCGCATCATCGACGAGTTCGCCAAGCAACTGAAGCTTCCCGACTCGGTCGTCATCGCCCGCGATGTCGCCACCACCGGGAACACCTCGTCGGCGTCGATCCCGCTGGCCACCCACCGTCTCCTGGAAGAGCACCCCGAGCTCAGCGGTGGCCTCGCCCTCCAGATCGGCTTTGGAGCAGGACTGGTGTTCGGCGCGCAGGTCGTCGTGCTTCCCTAGATTTCACTCAACTCCCCTCTAAACTGAATCTCGGTCATACGAGACACCCCCAAGGAGAAATAACATGGCATTGTCCACCGAAGAAGTTCTTGCCGGCCTGGCCGAACTCATCAACGACGAGACTGGCATCGCGACCGACACAGTTGAGATGGGGAAGTCATTCACCGATGATCTGGACATCGATTCCATCTCGATGATGACCATCGTCGTCAACGCGGAAGAAAAGTTCGACGTCAAGATCCCCGACGAAGAGGTCAAGAACCTCAAGACCGTCGGCAACGCTGTCGACTTCATCGTCAAGGCTCAGGTCTAGTCCACAAATGAACAGGCCGGTCGGCATCTGCCGACCGGCCTGATCTGTGGGTGATGCCCACGTTTGCACGCCTCACGGAGAGTTAACGTTATGACCAAAAAAATCGTTATCACCGGCATCGGTGCGACTTCCCCTCTCGGCGGCACGGCCGCCGACAGCTGGTCGGCCCTGCTCGCCGGTGAATCGGGGACGAGCACGCTAGACCACGAATGGGTGGCCCGGACTCAGCTCCCCGTGACCTTCGCCGCCCAGGCCAGGGTTCCATCCGTCGACGTTCTGGCCCGCCACGAGACGAAGCGTCTCGACCCCTCCAGCCAGTTCGCGTTGATTGCCGGGCGTGAAGCCTGGGCGGATGCCGGCTCCCCCGAAGCAGACCCCGAACGGCTGGCCGTCGACTGGGCGACCGGAATCGGTGGAGTCTGGACCCTTCTCGACGCGTGGGACACCCTCCGCGAACGCGGTCCGCGCCGCGTGCTGCCGATGACCGTGCCCATGCTCATGCCGAACGGCCCGGGAGCGGCCATCGGAATGGACCTTCACGCCCGGGCCGGAATCACCACAGTTGTGTCCGCGTGCGCCTCGAGCACCGAGTCTCTCGTGAACGCCTACAACCGCCTACAGGCCGGGCTCGCCGACATCGTCATCGCCGGTGGCTCCGAGGCCGCAATTCACCCGCTTCCGATCGCATCCTTCGCTGCCATGCAGGCCTTGTCCAAGCGCAACGACGACCCGGCCACGGCGTCGCGCCCCTACGACATCACCCGGGACGGCTTCGTTCTCGGTGAGGGTGCCGCGGCGCTCGTCGTCGAGACGGAAGAACACGCCAAGGCCCGCGGCGCGCGCATCTACGCCGAGCTCCTTGGTGGTGCCGTGACCAGTGACGCGTACCACATCACCGCTCCAGACCCCGATGGCACGGCTGCGGCCCGCGCGATGATCACCGCGATCAGGAATGCCGACGCGAGCCTGGCGGATGTCTCGCACATCAACGCGCACGCGACCAGCACTCCGGTCGGGGACATCGCCGAGTACAACGCACTGCGCTGCGTGTTCGGCGACCTGCTCGACGGAATCCCGGTGTCGGCGACCAAGGCTTCCACCGGTCACCTCCTCGGTGGTGCCGGGGCGATTGAGGCCCTGTTCACGGTTCTCGCTCTGGCCAAGCGCATGGCCCCGCCGACCATCAACCTGCTGAACCAGGATCCAAGCATCCCGCTCGACGTGGTGACCATGCCGCGCACGTTGCCTTCCGGCGATCTGCTGGCCATCAGCAACTCGTTCGGTTTCGGCGGTCACAACGCCGTCGTGGCGTTCCGGTCGGTCTAGCTCCACCCGGCGGAAAACCTGCCTGCACCGGGATGGCCCCGACCGGCACCGGTCGGGGCCATCCCGTGTTCGGGAGCGACCTTGCGCTGCACGTCAGCCCACCTGGTGCAACCACACGACCGAGTTGAAATCGCCGGCGTGCCGGAACGGTTCGAGCTCGTCGTCCCAGGCCTGCCCGAGCGTAATGCGGAGCTGCCGGTGGAGCTCCAGCGCGTTTGCCCCGGCCAGGTCCATGGCGTGGCGCAGCCGGTCCTCCGGGATAACGACGTTACCGGCCGTGTCGGTCTGGGCGAAGAAGATGCCCAGGTCGGGGGTGTGCAGCCAGCGCGCCCCATCGGCGCCGAAACCGGCGTCCTCGGTGACCTCAAAGCGAAGGTGGTCCCACCCGCGGAGCGCCGACGCGAGCCGCGCCCCCGTACCGCAGGCGCCCTCCCACTGGTACTCGGCCCGCTGCGCTCCGCGGAGCACGGGCTGCTCAGACCAGTCGAAACTGACGGGCACGCCCAGGGCGCGACCCACCGCCCACTCCACATGGGGACTCAGAGCGCGAGGCGAGGAATGCACGTAAATGTAGCCGCGCGCAGTCGCTTCCTGCCGAGCGTGTGTAGCCACCATCGTTTCTCCCGTTCTGTGAGATGCGTCTTCCCCAACGACCTCTGAACGAAACAATGCGGCGTGCTGTGAACTTATCGAGAACTTGAACCTATGACCAACGGTCGACGCACCGCGCAGGCGCTGCATCCATGAATTATGCCTCAGCGACCCCTGCGATCACAAGACTCGAGCCGGGACCGGATCTCCGTTCGCTATACTCAGTATGGTCATACCTTGGCCACCGGAGGTCCCATGTCTGTTCGCAGCTGCCTGCTGGCGATCCTCACGATCGGTCCGGCCTATGGCTTCCAGCTTCATGGCGAGCTGGAGTCTCGAACGGCCGGTCGGCGGGCGGTCAACGTCGGGCAGATCTACGGCACTCTTGAGCGGCTGGTTAAACAGGCGGCCGTTGAATCGGCCGGCAGCACCGCAGACGGCCTACCGCTGTACCGAATCACCGCGCTCGGCCAGGCCGAGGCGCTCCACTGGCTGGCCGATACCGAGAGCGCTCCCGGCAACGAGTGGAGCGACCTGGTCGACCGGGTCCTGATCGCCATCTCCCTCCCTGATCCTCAGGTGCTGGGCATCGATGCGCGCGGCATCGTTGCCCGGTACCGCCGGCGGTGGCAGTCAACTACCGAGACTGCGACCATGGACGCCGCGGCCACGGGCGCGGAGCGCTTGGCGGGCGCCGCCCGGGCCGCGCTGTCCTCCGCTGCGCTGGACTGGCTTCGGGACGTCGACGCGCTGCTCGAGGACGGCCACGCCGCGGGTTTTCGGCACGGTCTGAACGACGTGCGGCCGAAGCGCGGACGACGACCGGCATCCGTCGCCTGACTTGGGCGACACGCACCGTCGGAGCTGCCGTCGCCTCTGCGGTGGTTGCACCTACTTCGCCTGCGCGTAGCTGTCGACCGTCGCAACGGTGAGCAGGAAATCGACCGGGAAATCGCCGAACAAGTGCCGGCCGGCGGTATCCGCCGCGCGCCGGATGATCTCCTCGACGGTATCTGCCAGCGCGGCGGGCGTGTGCACCATGACCTCGTCGTGCAGGAAGAAAACCAGGTGCGGGGCCCGGTCGAATTCCGACCCGGAGGCACCCTGGGCCCACTGGGAACCCTGGGCACCCTGGGGCAGCATTCGCAGTTCCCGGCGCACCTCCGCCATCCAGCATAGCGCCCATTCCGCGGCGCTGCCCTGAACGATGAAATTGCGGGTGAAGCGGCCCCAGTCTCGCGCCTGACTACGGGCCCGGCGCTCGTCGGCATCCGTCGCCCCGGGGTCGTAGGCCTTGGCCTGGGTGGCCAGCCAGCGTTCCCCGGGCCGCGGGGAGGAACGCCCAAGCCGTGTCGTCACGCTCTCGCCGCGTTCCCCGGCGCGTGCGGCCGTTTCGGTGAGGGCCAGTGCCCTCGGAAAGGCCTTCGCGAGCCGGGGCAGGAGGCGCCCGCTCTCCCCGCTGGTGGCGCCGTACATGGCCCCGAGCATGGCCACCTTGGCGTGGTCGCGGGTCTCCACGACGCCCCCGGCGACGATCCCGGCGTACAAGTCCGTTCCTCGGCCGGCCTGGGCCATGGCCGTGTCGGCCGATAGGGCGGCGAGGATACGCGGCTCGAGCTGCGCGGCGTCCGCGACCACGAGCTTCCAGCCCGCATCGGCGACGACTGCGCCGCGCACCTGTTTGGGCAGCTGCAGGGCTCCCCCGCCCCGAGTGGCCCAGCGGCCCGTCACCACCCCGCCGGGGATGTACTCGGGATGGAACCGGCCGTCGACGATCCAGGTGTCCATCCAATACCAGCCGTTCGCGCTGAGCAGCCGGGCCAGCTTCTTGTATTCGAGCAGCGGATCGATCACAGGGTGGGTGAGCTCCTTGAGCTCCCAGGCGCGGGTGGACGTCACCTTCAGGCCGACCTTCTGCAGTGCCCGCATCAGATCGGGCTGGGAGTCGGGGTTGAGACCGGGTTCGCCAACAGCGTCACGGATGCGCCGAGCGAGGTTTTCGAGGCGTTCGGGCCGGATGCCCGGGGCGACGCGGGGGCCGAGTTCGCGGGTCAGCAGAGCGTCGTGCACGTCGGTGCGCCACGGCAGGCCGGCGAACTGCATCTCGGCGGCGATCAGCGCCCCGGCCGATTCCGCGGCGAGCAGCAGGCGGAGGCGGCCGGGCTCCGCAGAGGCGCGGACCGCGTCGAGCTGGCGCCGGTATTCCGCCTGCGTACCGAACCCGGCGGCCGCGCTGCCGGCGTCGCGGCCGGTCACGCCGTCGGCGGCGGTCTCGGTGTCGCTGCCGGCGGCGCTGTCACCGTCGCTGTCGAACAGGTCGAAGAGTGTCACCCCGGATGCGGACGCGGCCGGTTCGAAGGCCACCGCCCGATCCCAGCGGCTCGGCTCCGCCCGGGCCAGCGCGCTTGCCTGGGTCAGCGACGACTGGCGCAGGATCGCGTGGCACAGGCGCAAGTCGTGGGCGCGGTGCACCCTGATTCCGGCCGCCAGGAGCAGCGGGTAGATGCGGGCCGTGTCCTCCCACACCCAACGGGGCCGGTCTCGCTCCTGACCGAGCACATAGCCGGGGAATTCGTGTGAAGGCAAACGGAGTGCTGGCCCCGCGACGTTGCCCTCGGCGTCGAGCGACAGCACGAGGATCTCCCCGTTTCCCGTTCGACTCGCCAGAAGGTGCACCTGCCCATTCTGCCGGTTCGGGACCGTGCCGGCGGGAAAAGCATCCGTCATATGACCGTCAGTTCGTCCGGCCGTCTGTCGTTGGAGTGGCGTCGGCCTCAGCCCACGCCTCCTGCAGCAGGGCGACGGTCTCGTTGTCTGAGAGTTGGTGGAAGTCGGTGTAGAAGGGCCCGATTGCCCACAACTCCTGCGGGGCGTGCAGCACGACGATGACATCCGCATACTGCCGCATCTCCCCGAGCAGCTCGGCGGGTGCGACCGGGACCGCGAGCACCGTGAGTGCGGCGCCCTGCCCTTTCAGGGCCGCGAGGGCTGCCTTGGCCGTGGCTCCCGTCGCGAGGCCGTCGTCCACGACGACGGCGACACGGCCCCGCGGACTGATCTGCGGGCGGTCATTGAGGTAGAGGGTGCGACGTCGTGCGATTTCGGCCAGCTCGCGACGGCGGGCCCGGGCCAAACCCATCGAGTCGCCCCCGGTGGCGGCGAACACGTCCTCATTGACGATCGCCTGCGGACTAGCACCGTCGACGACCGCCCCCATCGCGACCTCCGGATAGCCCGGGGCCCCGATCTTGCGCACCAGGATGAGGTCCAGCGGGGCATGCAGGCGCCGAGCGACCTCGATCGCCACAGGCACACCGCCCCGCGGGAGGGCGTAGACCACCGGGTCGTGCGCCTCAAGCTCAGTCAGTCGTTCGATCAGTGGTTCGGCCAGCAGTCGGCCGGCCTCGCTCCGATTCGTGAACATGAGGCTCCCACCCGGCGAATACCTCCTGCGGGTCCGCCTCGTCCGATTCTGCCGCCGACCCTCGGCTTTGTCGAGGGCCGCCCGGGGCTCAGGCGCGGCGACCCGATTCGAGCTGACGGGCACACATGCCACTTCGGTGGTCCCGGGCACTGGACGCGTCCGGGGACCGAGGGCAGACTCGGTTCAACCAGAACAATCACGGCACCATCGAACGGAACCTGGATCAGCTGTGTATCGACGACTCACCACCCTGATTGCCGCGACCGGGCTCACGGCCGGGATCGCTCTCCTGCTGACGCTCGGCACCGTGATGCCGAGTGCGACGCGCGTCTCCGCCGACGAGTGCCCGGGCGAAACCGTGCCGATCGTCGATGTCGACGGGGAGTCACAGTGTGTGGCCCTGACCGAGGGTGAAACCACCCCCGGACCGACACCGACACCGCCGCCCCCTCCCACTCTCACTCCGACCAAGTTCCCCTCGCCAGCACCTGAGGAACCCGCCACCACTCCCCCGGCAGAGCCGGCCCCCTCGGCCGGGCCACAGTCCACGCCGGCTGTCGTTCCACCGTCGGCGACGGCGGCGGCACCGTCGGAAGCCCCACCTGCCAAGAACGTAGATCCAGCCCCGACCTCTGCTCCCGTTCCAGGCGAGCGCGCAGGAACGACCAACGAGCCGGAGAACACCAGCACGCCGACTCCGGCGATGATGCCCACGGAGCCGCCCGCGAACGCCGACATCACCGGCGTGATCGTGCCCGGCAACGGGCCCCGGCTGCTCTGGGGCGTCGCCGTCGGGGCATCCGCATCGGGGTTGCTGGCCGCGCTCGTCGCCTTCTACCTGGTGTCGGTGCGACCGTTCTTCATCGCACGCAGACGGCCGGGAGCAGTCGGCTGACTCGCACAGGTTTCTTTGGCGCCGACCGGGTCAGCCTGATGTCGATGACGAACGCCTACCGCGGCCGGGGCACCGTGCGGTACGCCGGCCTGGCCCTGAGCCTGTTGGGCGAGATGATCGACGCGATCGCCAAACAGCCATGGCGCATCGTCGCGCGCGCCTTCCGCCGCGCCGTCGACCGGAGGCCGAGCTGGCCGCCGACGTGCGGCGGTCGGATCAGTGTGACCTGCTGGTCGACCTGACCGCCAAACTCGACCGGCTCCCCCGGTATTTCTCCGTGCACCCCGGCAGGGTCATCCTCGCCGATGCGTCACTGCTGGATGGCACCCCGGTGCAGGGGTCCGGCATGGGGAGGTGATGCCCGACTGTCTCCGTCACCCGGGAGAATCTGTGGGACCTGCGTGAGGTCGCTCGCCAGAGTCAGCGGAGTGCGGGGGCCCCGGCTCGCGCACCGCGCACGACGATCGATGCAGGGGCCCGCCTCAACGCACACTGAGCCTTCCACTCGTTCGACTGTGGAGCAGCCAGGAGCATGACCCTCCACCTCGACCTGCGGCTCACCCCCAAATCCGTTGCCCCGGTCGGGTCAGGTCAGGTCAGGTCAGGTGCGGTCAATACCAGTTGTTGGTCACGGAATGCGCCCAGGCTCCGCACGGGGTGCCGTACCCGGCCTTGATGTAGCCGAGACCCCAGGAGATCTGCGTCGTCGCGTTCGTGGCCCAGTCGGATCCCGCCGTGGCCATCTTGCTCCCGGGCAGGGCCTGAGGGATTCCGGTGGCGCCGCTGGGGTTGTTGGCCGTGTACGACCAGCCGGATTCCTTGTTCCAGAGCTGTACGAGGCAGGAGAACTCGGACTCGCCCCAGCCGGACTTGGAGGCTGCCATCGCCCGGGCCGTCGCCTTCGCCTCGGCGGGCGTGTTGCCGCCGGCGTCGGGCTGGGACTCAGCAGCTGGAGCGGAATCGCGCGACGCATCCGCGGCCGCGGCCCGGGCGTCCGCCTGAGCCTGAGCCTGAACGGCAGCCTCGGCCTGGGCGCGAGCGGCCTCGGCGGCGGCCGCTGCTGCGGCCTCGGCGGCGGCTCGGTCTACCTCGGCCACAGCCGAACGGGCCGTGTCGGCCGCCTCCTGAGTCTGTTCGGTGAGCTCGATGACGGTGTCCGTCTCCAACGACTTGTAGTCCCCGAGC
The DNA here is from genome assembly GCF_004403145.1 of Cryobacterium sp. TMT1-62. Taxonomy (NCBI): domain Bacteria; kingdom Bacillati; phylum Actinomycetota; class Actinomycetes; order Micrococcales; family Microbacteriaceae; genus Cryobacterium; species Cryobacterium sp. TMT1-62. Next base: position 141,635 of record NZ_SOGZ01000034.1, read on the forward strand.
GCGGCGACGGATGACGCCAGTGGGGTCGGATCCACCTTGTTCGCCATGGCCGTGATCACCGTTCCGGCGTCACTGAGGGTGCTCTCCGCCCGGTCATGGGCGGTTTTTGTGGCTATGGCGGAGTAGACGCTGAGCTGCTCGTGATGCAAACCGGTGCTTTCGGAGAGCTCCGTCGTCGCGGCGATGCCGGCAGAACTTACCGCGGACGCCTGTGACACCGCACCGATTCCCATGATCAGGCCGAGGAGACCGAGAGCTGCTCCAGTGCCGACAGCGACGGATCTGGTGCGCGAACGTTTACGTTTGGCGTTCATTTCTCGCCGGGCGGTCAGAGGTGAACGGGGTGAAGCAGAGCGCATGACTTCCAAATGCGATGGGGCCGGGCTACACGATCCTCGGCGCACCGTGATCGGTGGACTCACGGCCAGATGAAGCCGCATGGACGAACCGCCAGCTTGCACTCACTTTCTGGACAGATGCTCAGTTGTAGCTGGCAAAGTCATCCGTACTCGGCCGCTACCGATGCCGGTGCACGTCGATAGGCTCGAGTCAGGACAACTCGTTGTCCGCGTAACGGGGTGGTATGGGTGAACTTCGGCAGATTTGTTTTGAGGGAACTGTAGGTGTGGAGTTCGCAGCCCTAAGCTCTCAGCCTGCCGTCAGGCGCCCCTCGGCTTCGCGACTTCACAGCCTCGCTCAGGCTTTGGGTGCCTCTCGCCGTGGTCGTCGGTACTTCGCTGACCCGTCGTGATGCGCTGCCAGACCTGTCGCGGCATGTCCAGGCCAGAGATTGTGACGGATGCCACGCTCGAGGCGAAATACGGGGTGCACCCGATGCAATAAGTTGCCCGGCTTCGACGCCCATATGCGGGCGGGCACTCGCGGACAGCCGGTGCGTTGATCACGACTTACTGTTGGCCGTCGTTGGTGATCAGGTCTCTGACAGCGAGCATGTCCGGTCGGGACCGGTCGGGACCGGTCGGGCCGCCGCGGTCGGGCCGGGCACGGCATCCGCTTCGAGGCACTCCAAAAGGGCGACAGGGGGCAAGCTCGGTGGAGATCAGCAGCGATCGAGAACACTTGTCGGAGGAGTTCAACAGGGAGGGACATCCAGATCGATCCTCACGAGGACCTTGTCGCTCTCCACGATCGAGCGTTGTGGGCCGCTCATTGCCCGAGTTCGTATCCGATGAGCCAGTGCAGTCCATGACGGTCGATGACTTGGCCATCCGAAGCACCCCAAGGCTTTGGGGCAAGGTAGTCAACGATCTGGCCGTCCATCGCGAGTTTGTCAAACCACTCGTGGAGAATTTCCGGTTCGGCGGCGCCCAGCAATGAGAGCTTGACGCCATCAAGCCGAACACTTTTTTCACCTGCGGCTGCATCGGATCCCATCAATACAACTACGCCCTCGAGCACTCCGTGAGCTATGTTGTGGGGCGGGCCGTCGCTGCGACCGAAATCCTCGTAGGTATGCAGGGTGAGCTCTCCGCTGAAAACATCCGCGTAGAAGCGGAGCGCTTGGTCAAGTCCAAATGTGTGGTGTAACGCGTCTGCCGCGTGATTCTTGGATTTCTAGGCGCTGAGGGCGCCGAGTTCGGTTGCGGGTTCCTCCTTCTCGG